>NZ_NFJG01000054.1:0-26674 GCF_002159755.1 Bacteroides sp. An269 | reverse complement strand
TTAATGATATTTAGTAATATAGTCAATCTATAATAAGTTGGTTATTACCAATATATTGTGTTTTTATGAGATTTCCCGATTGTGTAAGTTAAAGTCCCGTACGCACCGCTTACGAAAAAAGACTGAAATAAGAAAGTCGAAGACAATATCCTCAAAGTCAGTAACTTTGGGGATATTTTTTTGTTATACCACGACAGATGAATACCCCGTTGGAAGTCGAAAATTGGACAAATCGAGTAACCAAATCGTAACCAAGAAAAAAAACGGGAATTTTGGTTACGACTTCGTAGATATGTCGTTGATTTGTCGTTGTTTACGTTCAATTTTATCGACACGCCGTAACCTAAAATCCTGAGCAGAAAAAGGAAACAACCGGCACGTTTACGATTTATTTCATGAGGATACACGACAATGACCCTCAAATGTCTGTTTCATAGCCGCCAAGTGTCCGCCTGTGGATTGCGTCAAGTGATTGTCAAACAGTATTTTTGCAACAAAAAACTTAAAAGCGCATGAAACGGAACACATTCAGCGTACTTTGTTACGCAAGGAAAAGGGAACAGGGAAAGGACAAGCAGTATCCTATCATGGTTCGCATCACCATTGACAGCGAACAGGTACAGTTCAACTCACAGTTAATGGTGGATAAGAAGATGTGGAAGGACGGTGGCGTAGTCGGTCGTAGTGCGACGGCGGTGTATTTGCGCACGCAGATAGAGAAAATCAAGACCGACATTACCCGCATCTACGAAAAGGAAATCGAAAACAACCGCTACCCTTCACCGCTGAAGCTGAAGAACATCTATCTGGGCATTGAAACGAAAGCCAACACGCTGCTGACCGTGTTCAAGAAGATGAACGAGGAAAAGCGGAAGGAAGTGGGCACGTCGCTCTCACAGAACACCTACAAGAAATACGACCTGACATACCGCCGTATGGAAGAATACATTCAGTTCAGGTTCAGGAAAGAAAAGTATAAAGACATTCCATTGACGGAAATCAACGAGGAATTTATCAACGGCTTCCGCAACTTCCTGCGTGTGGACAAGAAGGTCGGCCACAACGCCACCTCGAAGATGATGCAACTGTTCAAGAAAGCCGTTACCCGCGCAAGGAACGCCGGTCTTATCCAGTTCAACCCATTCACGCAGCCCATCACCTTCGTTCAGGTGGACAAAGGCTTTCTGACGATGGACGAACTCCAGAGCATTATGGACAAGGAGATTGAAGTGGAACGCCTGCAACGGGTGCGCGACGTCTTTATATTTTCCTGTTGGACGGGGTTGGCGTACATAGACGTATATCTGCTCAAAGACGAACATATCCAGAAGTATCTGGACGGCAACTATTGGATTATCTCCAAGCGCCATAAGACCGGTGTGCCCATCAACGTGCGCCTGTTGGACATTCCCCTGCGCATCCTGCAAAAGTACAAGGGTAAACAGCCCGATCACCGCGCCCTGCCCATGCCGAGCAATCAGAAGATGAACGCATATCTGAAGGAACTCGCTGATATTTGCGGAATTAGGAAGAACCTGACCTATCACCTCGCAAGACACACGTTCGCCACAACCGTTACGCTAACTAACGGAGTATCAATAGAATCCGTATCAAAAATGTTGGGACATACTAATATTCGCACTACGCAAATCTACGCGAAGGTAATCAACCAGAAAAGCGGCAGCGAGATGGAAGCCCTTTCCGACAGGCTGCATGTATCCATGAACGCATTATAGAAAGGAGGACAAATATGAGAACGATAGAAAGACAGCTTAGAGCCAGACAAACGGCGGTGAGTCTGAACGAAAAGGAATTGAGCAGACTGATGAAAGCCACGTTTGACACACCGCGTTTGGAACAGGTGCGTGACCTTTTCATCTTTTCGAGCTTTACAGGCCTGCATTACCAGAACCTGAAATCCCTCCGTAAAGAGAATTTCCACAACAAGTACGGGCAGAAGTGGATTTTCATGGTAAGGGAGCAGACCGACGCTTTCATCCACATTCCCCTGCTGCCTGTCCCACAAATGATATTGGAGAAGTACAAAGTCCGGTTTGCCGGAACGGATGAACTGTTGCCCGTCCCCAGCAACCAACGGCTGAATGTCTATCTGAAAGAGATTGCGGAACTCTGCGGCATCGAAAAGAACATGACCATGTATCTGGCTTACCATACGTTCAAGGATACGATAACGACAAAAAACGGCATATCCACCGGTACGGTATGCCGCATGTTAGGGCGGTTCGACCTGCGCGGCCGCCATGCTTATGTTACCGACCGCATCATCAAGCGCGAAATGGACAGAGTGGCGCGTAACTGCACCCCGTTTGAAAAAATTGCGGCGCAATACATCATGACAACCAATAAATCCGTATATTGTCCCACCAAATAAAACGATACCCCTATGCTACACAGAGGAAACATCACCATCACCGGACTGGAGGACATCAACCGCCACCCCACAGTCAGTGTCAAGTTGGAGAACGGCAATGTATGGCTCACCAAACATGAGCTTGCCCGCCTGTTCGGAGTGTTCATCCAGGCGATAGACGCCAATATGCGCTCCATCTTCAAGTCGCGCATCCTGAACGAGAGCGAGGCAACCATCACGGAGAAGCAGGATAAGCGATACGTTACCTACTATAATCTGGAGGCCGTCATTTTTCTCAGCTTCCGCATCAACACCTATTGCACGAAGCTGTTCCGCGAATGGGTGCTGAATTCCCTGTGCGAGTACAAGCGGCTGAAGGAGAAGCAACCCGAAGTCCTTGTCGTGTTCAACGCTTCGGACAACCAGACTTTTATCTCGTATAACTGAAGTCCCCCGAATCCCGCAAAAGCGAGCCTTGTCCACGAAATAAAACCGGGCAAGGCTCGTTTTGTATTCTCCAAACCCTTATCTTTGGGCAGAAAAAGCCCCAAAGATGATAGAAGACCTCCACATATCCGTCCCTCTTAGTGAAGTACCCGAAGCCCAAGTGGGCAATTACTTCACCCTCTCCCGGATGCCCGGCGAGTTCCTGATAATCCAAAAACCCGACAACACGTTCTATTTCCTATGCAGCCGGGAGTGCGACATCGTGCGGATATGCGAGTCCTTCGACTGGTACATCGTATCGAAGGACGCTTTCAACGACCGCCTGAGCATCGGCATCGGTCTGGCCGACAAGGAGAGCATCGACGGCGAGGTCTATCGCGTGCAGGACGAGGCCACGCTCTCCCTTTGGCGCGACATCCTCCGCTTCACCTTCGACAGCGATTTCGTGCGCCGGTTCTTCCCCTACAACACCCGTTTCAAGGGCAAGATGCGCATCGACGGCGCACTGTGCTTCTACATTCACGATTATTACCCCACGCGCTGCAAAGGCATCGCTGTGGAAGACCGCAAGACCAGCAATTTGGTTTTCCGCTTCAAGGAAGGACAGCAGGCAGCCCTTGTCGCCAAAATCTTCTCCCTTTGCATCGCCCGTATGCCTTTCTACAAGGAAAAGGCGGCCAATGCCGTGCTTATCCCCATCCCGGCGGCTACCCGCGAGCGCAACGCCGCCCGTTTCGCCCGGTTTTGCAGCCTCCTTTCGCGGCGTCTGAAAATCGTTGATGGTTTCCGCGCCACATGGATAAGGGAAGACCGTGAGCAGATGAAAGGCACTCATGGTCTTGATAAGCTCTCCAACCTCATTTTCCACCCCGTCTATTTTCAAGGACGCGATGTCTTTCTTGTGGACGACATCGTGTCCACCGGCGAGAACTTCACGCAGATGAAGCGCAGGCTGATGCAGCTTGGAGCCAACTCCGTTACCGGCCTGTTTTTGGGGCGGACAGTAAAAAATGGGAAAGGATAAAAACGAGTTGCCCGGAACACACATTCCAGTTCCCGACCCATGCTGCGGAATGTAAAAGCCCGTCATTTCCGTCGGCAAGCATATCCCCGTTCCCGTTGGGAATGGAAATACCCTTGCCGCCTACGCAAAACCGTAGAAACATGCCGCATGGTCAAGCGTGATGAACCAAATCATCACACCATATCCCATACGCCACTTTTCCTTGCCCGGTTTTGCCGCAAGGTAGGCTTTTACGCTTGCCCGACCCGCCCGTTATTGCACGTTGCCGCCTTCGAGGGCGGAGTCGAAAGCACTATAATGGTCATCGTCATGCACGCTCAATGCCGCCACGAGGCTGTTCAACGTGCGCACGGCATCCAGCCGTTGTTCTGGCGAGCATTCCTCCGGATGGCTCAATACATCAATGGCGCAGGTCAGATGCGCCTTTGTCTGCTGCAAGGTGGACACATCTTGAATGGGAAACAGGTAGAAAAGTCCTTCATCGGAAGAACGGACGATGCCCTTCAGGGCGGTAGCTTGTAATTCCATATCTTTCGGGTATTAACAAATGACGTAACGCTGCCGGCCACCACGTTCGAGGTATCGCCAAATAACCCAACACAAAGTGAACCGGCAGGTTACGTCAAGGTATAACCTACCCGGTTCATTTACCTTTGTGTTTTTGAAATTGGCGATTTCCGAACGTCAGTAAATGAACAACATTACCACGATGCTATTTGCACCGCTGGCACAAAGGTAAGAAAATAACGCCAATAATCCATTGCCATCCTTAAAAACCTCCTTCGGAAAATCCATTGCGGAAAGAAATCAATGTCCCTACGGTATGTTTCCCTTGCCGCTTTCATTCCCCATCACTCCACAATGTGCTATTGAAAGGTTGGATGAGCTGACTTATTACGTGCGCAAAGGTAATTTCGGGTTTTGACGGACTAATCAAATTTTTTCGGCACAATCTCCACGCTTCGCAGGCTCAGGTAGTATTCTGCCGAAAAAATTTGATTCTGCAAAACCCTGTCCTTTGCCCCGCTTACGAAATAAGTCAGCTCACCCAACTCGTCAATGCATAAAAAAAATGTCGTGATTATGAAAGCAACAAGAGAAACAAATGGAAATAAGTCGCTTCCCAATCTGCCTCTGCATAAATTCTTGGGCGTGGCGGTGAGGTTCTTCCTTGCGGCATTCTGCACATCCCTGTACGGTGGCTCCCTGCTGGTGTGGTTCGTCGGGTTGTGGCTGGTGTGGAACTTCCTTGTGGGTGTAATCCGCTTCCTGTGGGTCTGCCTTGTGTTCCTGTTTGCGTTTGTTTCGGTTGTCGCTTTCATGGTCTGGGTATTAACACTCTAAACTCACATCATCATGGATACAACAAACATTTCAAAGAACGTTTCGTTTACCGGACACCGCTCCGGCAGGATAAGCCAACCCATGCTTACTCTTTTTACAGGCATGGTGACGGAAATCAAAAGACTGTATGCTTTGGGCTACCGTAACTTTCTCTCAGGCATGGCGGAAGGCAGCGATTTGATTTTTGCAAAGGCAGTCTTGACGGTAAGAAACGAATTAACCGATATACGGTTGGTAGCTGCCATCCCTTTCCGGAAGCAGTCCGCACGCTATTCCGACACGAACAAGAGGCTTTACATCAGTCTGTTGGAAGAAGCGGACAAGACGGTTATCCTTTCAGAAAGCTATCACAAGGGCTGTTTCCACCGGCGCAACGACTTTCTGGTGGAACATGCGGCAATCATGCTCGCTTATTGGGACGGACTGCCCTATGGCGGCACATACTATACCATAGGAAAGGCGCAGATGCTGAACAGAATAATTATAAACCTTTATAAATAAGAACGCTTATGAAACGGTACAGCAAGACTATCGCACAGCAGTGCAAGTATTATGAAGTGGAGGACATTTTCGAGTACATGGTGGAAACCTACATCAACGGCAACCACAGCACCTTTACCCGGCTGTTCAAGGAACTGGAGAAGGACGCACGCAGGCTGTTCATCGAATACCTGTTGTGGGAAGTCAATCCCCAATACCACGTGGAAATACTGAAAGCAACCATCTAAAGAATTACGGTATGGACAAGATAATATCCCAAATGACGAAAGAAGAAAAATTGCAGGCTTTGGCGGACTACCATGCCTGCAAGCGTGAGCGGCACATCATTCTCCGCTATATCCAGGCACTCCGCCGGGAAGATGCGGAACAGACCGCCTATTTCGAGAGCTTCGGCGAAAGCGTGCATCAAATTGTGCTGAACGTGAATACCTACGAGCGCAGGCTTGTTTTCGGCTATGTGGACAAGCAGTTCAACGAATATGGATGGATAAATGGCATGTTGCCCATCGTGGAGGAAATACGGTTGGACACATCCAACGTGATACACATCGGCCAGTCCGTGAATGGCACGTATGCCGTTACGGTGAGCTGGTGTACCGGCACGGCAGGAGGCGGTAGCCACCCATCGGTATGGGATGAACCCATTTCCGACTACAAGGAAGCGGTACGCACGGGAATACATCGGCTGGAAGGGCATTACACTTATGCGGAACGCCACTCCCTGACAGACAAGGGAAATTACAACCCGAAGTATATCCGCAAGTTGAAAGCCGGATTGCGGGAACTGAAGTTACGCTATACCGCCCCGCAGCAGTTGAGCCTTTTTTGATTATTCACCTATAAATATATAATGTATGGACGTAAAGATTGAAAGCATGATTTTCGGGTGGGATGAACGCATACCCGATACGTTGATTAAGTTCATCAACTCCGTGACGCTCACAAAGGACGAGCAGGAACTTCGCGGACTGATGGAAGTGTTCGCCCGGAGCAAGGAGTTCAACCGCTTCTTTTCCTTCGGATATGGCAGCCACCATCTGTGGCTCACGCAGAGGATGGCGTCAGACCCGGCAAGGTGCATGGAAAACCGATTGTTGATTGTTGAATTTTAGCAGATTGCATTATGACTACAAGAATGACGGAAAACGGAGTTTCGACCTGCCGGAAGGCAGGTTCGGAACAGTTCGAGAAGTTCCAGACCGGCATCGGAAGAAGAAAACGCACGCTGGTGCAGTACGATTACAGGGCATACGATGGAGAACTGTTCTCCTGTGTGGCTCCGACTTTGGAGGAATGCCGCCGCAAGTGCAATGGATGGTTATCGGAAAAGGAAAGAAAGGAGGCCGGCAATGAATGACGGTTACGAAACGCTGATAATCACATTTAGCGAACCCATCGAGGTTTTGGACGGTAGGTTTGAGGACATCGACACATGGGGCGTGGACAGCCTGAAGAAGTGGGTGGACGATTACGAGACCACACGCTTCACCCCGATAAACGGCTATACGGCAGTCATCACATCCGAATACAACATGAAGCCCGTAAGGGAATGGTTGGAACATTACATGCCCATAGCGGAAATGAAGGAATTGTAGAGGGATGATGCGCTTGCAGAAGCAGCCCGCCGGAACCAATCCGACGGGCTGCAACCGTTTCACACCACAGGCATGTCAGTCCGTTTCCTCGCCCCAAAGCTCCGTATCAGTCGGGGCATGGCGTATGGCACGCCAGATGCAACAGCCGGTTACGGCAAGAAGCGTCAAGTAAGCAATGGCAAAACAAAGCATAGCCGTCAGTATTATGGAGCAGGCTGTTCCGGGTTCTCTACTCCTTCTTCCGTCTCGTTGTTGAACGAAAAGCTCTTGGTTACCGTCTGGTTAAACGAATCCACAATGTAGATGTCAATCGTCTGCTGGTCGGTGCAGAGCGACCTGTAATAGAGCCGGAAGGTCTCGCCCGGCAACGAATAAAGGTCATTGGGCAGCAATACCGTGCCGTCCTCCAGACGAAGCTCCCCCTTGCCCGTAGGCTGGAAATAACGGATGAAATACTCCGTTTCCTCGTACCGCCCGCTGCGTACCAACTGGCAGCGTATCTCGGCTTCCCCGCCTTCCACGATGGTGGTCTGCACCGGCAGGGTTGCCAAATCGAACTCATACACCTGCTGGATGTCCAGCTTGTCGGAACAGGCGCAAAGCAGCACGGCGGCTACCAATGCGAAACCGGCGGTAAAAATCAGTTCAGTCATTCTTTTCATTGTCTTGATGATTTATTAGTCCAATATGAATTTCAGCCCCACCCCGAACTGGAAGTGGAAATTTCCCGTATCGCCACCCCACAGGCAGCGTTCACGCGCATGGAGGAGCAGTACTGTCCGGTTGGTGAGGTAGGTTTCTATCTCCAGCGATACCGCGCCGCCATAGACGAAAGCGTCGCCGTCCGTGATGCGTGCCCCGTCATAAAGCAGGCTCTCGCCCCAATTCACCGTTTCATAACCCGCCATCGCCGAGCCGCCCACGTAGCAGAGGAACACCTTGTTCGCATCCGAGAGGAAGTTGTAATAGTAGCCGCCCTCCGCCGTGAACTGCGACAGCGGCAGGCGCGTGTCCTTGTACGGGTGGTACTTTTGCAGATACTCCGCGCCGAACACCCACTTGCTGCACCCTTTCGTGTACGAGTCCATCGACAGCCCGAAGTGGTAGCCCAGCTCATTGCGCCGGCTTGCCGAATGGAAGCCGTCCGCCATGCCCGCCGTCAGGCGCAGCCCTTTCATACCCGGCAGACAGCGTTGCGCCTGCACCTTGTCTGCAAGGACAAGGCACAGCGCCATGCCGATTAGAATAAACACCGTCCGTTTCATCTTACTTCACCTTCAGTTCGTTGATGACACGGGCACGCACCAGTTCGGCATTGGTGACCGTGAACTGCTGATGCCTCCCGCCGTTCTGCTCGTTTATTTCCACCACCAGTTGCTTGTCGTCCGGCAGGGTGAATTTGGGCAGGGTGAACACCGTGCGCTCCCGGCTCTTGCCGCCGACCTCTGTCACGTAGTTGTAGGCACGCAGCGGTACAATCACTTGCTCTTGGATGGCGGTGCGCTTCGCCACTTTCCTGTCCACCACCTTGAACGACACGAAATCCACCGTGAACGGCACGTTGGAGGAGTTCTTCAGTTCCGTATGGAAATAAAGCAGCCCGTTGTGCGTGTAGATGCCCTTCAGGATGTACTGGATGCCGAAGCGTTTGCAGCCGATATGCTTCACCAGCCGCTTGTCGTCCTTGTGGATGGACTTCATGATGAGCCGCACCAATAACGGCGACTCGCTGCCCAACTCCTTCAGGTACACTTCCTGCGAATTATTCGGGCGGTTCACCGCCTCCCCGTCGTGCAGGAAGTCCTTCATCTCGATGTTCAGCTTGGCCGGCTCATCGGCATACTTCACGTTGAAGGTATAGTAGCTTCCATCTTCGGTAATCACCGCCAGATTGGTTTCGCGGGAGAAGTCGCGCAAGGCGGCCTTCACCCGGAGCACGTTTTCCGAGCCGTCAGCCTTGCCCGCAATGATGTCGGCGGAACCCAAGTCCACATACTTGATGGCGGAGGGAAAGATGATATGCACGGTCTTGTAAAACGTAACCTCCAGCGCATACGGTGGTATCATCCGGTCGAAGGTTATCGGGCGTGTCAGCCCGTCGAACAGGTCGCCGGTGGACGGGCTTTGTTTTACCCCATCATCGCCCGTTTCAGTTTGCTCTACTGTTTCTTCCGTTTCTTTCAAGTCGGTTTCTTCCACGACCCTCTGCGCTTGGGCATGGGTCATTGCGGCGATGAACGCCGCCATAAGCATAATTTTCTTCATTTTTCCTTGTGAATAATAGTGATACATAAGATTATTTCTTGGCCACGAGCAGCACCGCGTGGTTCGCCTTGAGCGTTACCTTGACGGTGCGGAACTTCGTGGCGAGGTATTGCGACAGCCCCTGTATCGCGCCGCGTCCCAAGTCCGAGGCCAGTTGCGCCCCGGCATCGGTGGAGATGTTGATGCTGCTGCCCATCGTGGAACCCATGTTGGCCGCCATCTCCTTGAGTGCGGTCAGTTCCTGCGACCCCGGCACCGAGATGCCTTTCATGCCGCCCATGTCATATACCTCCAGTTCCACCGGCACGACCATCCCTTTATAGGCAATGGTACTGATGGTCAGTTCCATACGCTCCCCGTTGATGCGTGCCGTGGCGGTCAGCACGGTGTTGGCCGGTATATACATGCCCCCGACGTCAATCGGTTCCAGCAGGCGGATTTCCGCCTCCTTGCCGTCGCTTACTGTAACCGTGCGCCGGATGCAGGCACGGATGCTGTTCCTGCCTGCCGTGTGCGCTTGGTCTGTTACCGTGTGGAACCCCATGTTGTGCGGACGGCTGTACCGTTCCATGAACTCGGCATCGGACATCGGTTGTGCCAGCATCGACACAACCTGTTCCGCCACCTGCGTGACCGGGCTGACCGTCCTTCCCTCCGTTTCCGTTACGGGTACGGACTTCGCTCCGCCACCCTCTTGCGGCAGGTAGCGCGAGGCCATCTCGTAGGATTTCTCCATCAGGCGGAGCTGCTCGTCGGCGGTTTCCTTTGCCTTGCGTTCCTCTTCCGCCCGGCGTTCCAGCTCTTGTATGCGCCATTCCAGTTCCAGCGTTTTCTGGTCGTCCTCCGGCTCCGGCTGCTCGTAGAAGCTGCCAATCTGCCGGTTGATGTCCCGGTAGGCATCCGCCGAGGTGCGGATGGACGACCCGCCCGATGATGCAGTTTCTTCGGTCTGGAACACATCTTCCACGGCCTCCCTGTCCGTATCATCCTCCGCCACCGCCAAGTCCTGCAGGGTGCTCATCTTCTCCCGCTGCTTGCGCTCGAAGTCCTGCTGCTCGTAGGCGGCACGCTTGTCCGAAGGCAGGTTCTTCTCCTCCGGCATGGGCACTTCCACGTTGAAGCCGTCGGGCAGGCTCTCCCCTTCGTCCGACGGTGCGAATATCAGCCACATCGCCACGCCGAAGACAAGGAACAACAGCGGATAGACCAGCATCTTCCTCCGTTTCCGGATTTCTTCGGGAGTCAGCGGTTGGGACTCCTTCCGCCCGCGTTCATTCTTCTTTGCCGTTTCCGGCTGTTTTTCCGTTTTGTTCTCTTTCATGTTTCCTGTCATGATTAAAATGGATACTGTCTTTGCTTATGTCCGGATGCAGTTCCAACTGCCGCATCCGTTCTATTCTCATCTGCTCTCCCCGGCGTTTGCCGATGTTGTATATCGACGACACGGTGATGTAGATGGAGAGGGCGCTGAATCCCACGAGCATCGCCACCACCACGATGAGCCGCACATCGGGCGACATCCGCCCGCACACGTAGCGCATCCCGTCGCTTATCCGGTCAGGGATGTAATGGAGCCACTTCCTTGTCTTTCCCATACGCTTTTACCTTTCCATGGTCCGTAAATCGCGGTTCTCCAGAATGGTGAACTGCTCCATCGTGAAGCCGTGCGGGTTGTTGTCCGACCGCACCGAGTTCAGCAGGCGGCAGCGGGTTACGAGGCTCCGCTCGGTGATGTTGCTGCTCCTGACGAGCGACTGGCGGGCGTAGGTCGTCACGATGTATGGGTAACGCTCGAAGTCGCACGCCACGCTGTCCACCCGCACGGTCTGGTTGATGTTCGCCGAGATGATGCGGTTGTAATATCCCTTCTCCTCCCAATCCTTGTAGTAGCGGAAGGCGCTCTCGTCGCACAGGTACAACGCCCGGCGGATGTTCCCCTCGATGGCCGCCTTGTCGGGCGAGAGCGTGAAGAACAGTTCGTGGAACCGCCTTACGTGTTCCCGCGCCTCGACCGGACGGTTCTGGGAGAGGTCTTGCGAGAGCGCGAGGATGAGCGACTTGCCGTTGTCCAGCACGTAGATTTTCTCCCGCTGCTTCTCGGCGAAGCTGTACGAACTCCATAGCGCGTAGCCCGTGACCAACGCGCACAGCACGACGAAGGCTATCGCCATCGTGCGTATCTGCCGGAAGCTCGTTTCGATGTTCTTTAATGATTTGAATTCCATTTTCTTTTATTCTTGTTATTGATGCTTTCTGTTCAGACGGCGTATGAGGCAGGCTCACACGCCGTCTGAGGGTATCTCATACGCCGTTTGAGCTTACTTGCCCCGCAGCTTGCCCGCAATGTGCCCTGCTCCGGCACCGGTAGCCGCTGCCGCCACCTTGCCGGTCTTGACGGCGGAGTTGTTCACCTGTTTGCCGTAGTTGCCCGCTCCGGCCGCCTGAATCACCCATGTCGATACCGTCGGGATGGTGAAATACCCCACGATGGCGATGAGCATGAAGATGATATAGGCCGAGTTGTTCGTGTCCGGCACGAAGTTCGGGTCGGTCAATGCCGCGATGTCCTTCTCGATCATCAGCGTCTGGATGCGTGCCAGCACCGAACTGAACAAATCGGAGATGGGCAGCCACAGGTAGATGCTGATATACTGGCATATCCAATGCACCATCGTGCTGTGGAAACCGTCATACACCGAGATGGCGAATGCCAGCGGCCCCAGGATGGAGAGCACGATAAGGAAGAATGTCCTCAGCGTGTCCAGTATCAGCCCCACCGCCTGAAAAAGCAGTTCCAGAAAACTGCGGAAGGCGTTGCTGATGGTCTGCTTGATTTCATACTTTCCGCGCTCGATGGCCATCCCTGCCATAGTCTTCAACTCGGAGGGTGTCCAGCCCAAGTCCTCAATCTGCCGCTCGTATTCCTCGTCGCTGACCAGATAGGCCGTTTCCGGGTTCCGCACCAACGCCTCGTATTCCAGTTTCTCCCGCTTCTCGGCGTACTCCTCCATGTCGAGCGTCTGCCCTTGCAGGATGCCGTGGCAGCCGGTGACGATGGGACTCATGATGCCGTTGATGGTTCCCAACACGAAGGTGGGGAAGAACATGATGCACGCCCCGATGCAGAACGGGCGGAACAGCGGATACACATCTATTGGCTCGGCACGTGAGAGCGCCTGCCACACCCGCGAGGCCACGTAGAACAACGCGCCCAATGCCGCCACCCCGGTAGCCACGCCCGTGATGTCCGAGCAGAGCGGCATCATCTCGTCATAAAGGCTGCGCAGCACTTCATGCAGGTTGCCGAATGTACTTTCTCCCGTCATGGCTACCAGTATCTTTGGTTATCGGTTCCGTACAGGTCGAGCACGCGCCGCGTGTCGTTCTTCTCCTTTGCCCGGAGGTACGACACGCCGATGTTGCGGTTCGTGTAGTAGCGCACCAGATTGCGGTGGTTCTTCACATCGCGGTAGATGCGGTCTATCAGGTCCATGCGCTCCTTGTCCGTCATTGAAAGGCCGGTCTGCGTGACGACCGTCTTCAGCTCGTCGAGCATCCCGCTGCTTTCCTCTAGCATCTTCGTGTAGCCCGAGGCGATGGCGGCCAGTTCGTCCGTCGTGTAGTTCTCGTCGGCAAGCATCTTCTGGAACGAGTTCACGTAGATGTCCGATATTTCCCCCACGAGCAGCACGGTCTGTTGCACCTTGCGGGCGTCCTTCACCAAGTTATGCACCGACTTGAGCGCGTCGTAGTACTTCTTTCCCTGCTCGTAAATCTTGACCGTTTCCTGAAAGTTCTTCACCATGTTCTCGGCGGTCGTGGTGGTCTGTATCACGTTCCGCGTGGTGTTCACGATGCTCTGCGCGAGGTTCGACGGGTCAAAGGTCACCCATTGCGCCCGGACCGTCGTGGCGGTGCAGAGCAAGGCCGTAAGGCAAATTGCTATTGGTATTCTTTTCATGTCCGTTGATGATTAAAATGTCCTTGTCAATATTCGTATTCCTTGCAGTCCCGTACATACACCCCTTCCGAGGCGAGCACGAGCCGCTCGTTATCTTCGTCATAGGCGACCTGCACCCTTTCGGGCAGTTCCGCCCACGTTCCCTGTCCGTTCCGGTAGAGCGTGGCGGTCAGCACGGCTCCCCAGCGGTAGGCGAGGGCGATGCGGTACGTGCGCCCTTCGCGGTACACCCTGACCGGGGGCGACTTGCCCCGGCTTTTCCACCGTCCGCAGATGCGGTCGAGCGGGAACAACGTGGCATATTCCATAGGCTCATCCCTCCCTTGCGTTCCGTTTCTCCTCCGCCAGCCGCTTGATGGCCAGCTCGATGTTGCCGCCGAGCTTCTCCGCCATGCGCTGCACCTCCACTTTCTCGCTCTCTTCGGTGGTGTAACAGAGGTATTCCTCCAATGAGGTTTCCGTCGCATACACCGCCGACTGCACGCCGCCCAGCCCGAACCACACCTCCTTATACTTTCGCGTCGGGTCGTTGGACATGTTCACCGAAAGAATCTGCCCCTTCTCCTTGTCCGTCAGCCCGAGCAGCGTCTGTATCTGGTCGAACTTGTTCAGGTATTTCCGCTGGTCAAGGAGAATCTTGCAGTCCGAGTTGTTGATGATGCTCTCCTTCACTATCGGCGAGGAGATGATGTCCTCCACTTCCTGCGTGACCACCACCGCCTCCCCGTAGAACTTGCGGACGGTCTTGTAGAGGTAGCGGATGTAGTCCGCCATGTTCGCCGAGGCGATGGCCTTCCACGCTTCCTCGATGACCACCATCTTGCGGATGCCTTTCAGACGGCGCATCTTGTTGATGAACAGTTCCATGATGATGATGGTCGTGACGGGGAACAGGATGGGATGGTCCTTTATCTGGTCGATTTCGAAGACGATGAAGCGTTTCGTCAGCAGGTCAAGCTGCTTGTCCGAGTTGAGCAGGAAGTCGTACTCGCCGCCCCGGTAATAGGGTTCCAGCACGTTCAGGAAGCCCGCCAAATCAAAGTCCTTCTCCCGTACCTGCTTCTCCTCCAGTATCCGCCGGTACTCCGACTTCACGAACTCGTAGAAGGTGTTGAACGAGGGTTCTTCCACTTCCCCCGAGCGGATGCGCTCGATGTAGAGCGACACGGCGTTGGACAGCGCCACCTCCTCCGAGCGCGTGGCCGGTTCGTTGTCCTTCTTCCACAGGGTGAGCAGCAGCGTCTTGATGCTCTCCCGCTTCTCGATGTCGAACACCCGGTCGTCGGTGTAGAACGGGTTGAAGGCTATCGGGTGCTCGTCGGTGTAGGTGAAGTAGATGCCGTCCTCGCCCCCGGTTTTCTGGTGTATCAGCGAGCAAAGCCCCTCATACGAGTTTCCGGTGTCCACCAATACGATGTGCGTTCCTTGTTCGTAGTATTGCCGTACCAAGTGGTTCATGAAGAATGACTTGCCGCTGCCCGAACCGCCCAGCACGAACTTGTTGCGGTTGGTGGTGATGCCACGTTTCATCGGCAGGTCGGAGATGTCCACGTGCAGCGGTTTCCCGCTGATGCGGTCTGACATCTTCAGTCCGAAAGGGGAAAGCGAACTGCGGTAGTTCGTTTCCTCCGTCCAGAAGCAGACGGCCTGTTCGATGAAGGTATAGAACGATTCCTCCGCCGGGAAGTCTGCGGCGTTGCCCGGCATCCCCGCCCAATAAAGCGTGGCGGCATCCACCGTGTCGTGGCGCGGTTTGCACTCCATTGCGGCAATCTGGCTGCCCGTGTCGTTGCGGATGACCTTCACTTCGTCCGGGTTGTCCGTCCATGCGATGACATTGCAATGGCAGCGCACCGAGGTCAGCCCGTAGGAATGCGCGTCGTTCAGGTACAGGTCTATCCATTCCTTGTTGATTTGGTTGCTCCGCGAGTAACGCGAGAGCGACTGCATGTTGCGTGCCGTCTTCTCGAAGCGTTGCAGGTTCTCCGCGCTGTCGTCGATGAAGAGGTACTGGTTGTAGATGTGGTTGCATGGGAGCAGCAGCCCCACCGGGCTGGCGAAGGAGAGGCGGCAGTCCGACCGGTCTGTGGAGAGCCGTTCATAGCGGCTGTCCGTACCGACCCGGCCCGGCAGCGCGTCCAGTTCCGAGAGCGTATAGACCGACAGCCGTTTGTCGCCGATGCGCACCCCCTCGTCGCCCAGTTCGATGTCCTCCAGCGTGCCGGTGTCCTCCAACGACAGGCAGAGGTATTTCTCCAGCAGGCCGGGTTTTTCCTCCGTGCCGGTTACCTCGTCGCCCGACAGACGGCGCAGTCTGACCAGTCCCGTGTCGTTTACAATGCGGGCGAACTGCCCGGCGGCATCTAAAAAACGTGCCGCCGTGTCCCGGTTCACTTCCTTGGGGATGATAAAGCCCCGGCACAACGACGAGAAGCTGCTCTGCATCCGCATCCGCTCCTTGGTCGTCTTGGTCAGATACAAGTAGCAGCAGTGGTTCAGGAAAGGCCGTTCGTTGAAGTGCAGTTCATAGCTCCGCGAGAGGAAGCCGAGCTTTTCGCCCTCCGTCCGGCTGCGGTAGTGTTCCTTCACGAACCAGTCCTGCTTGTGTACCACCGTGTAGTCGGGCAGCACCTTAACCGCTTTGCACCATGCCGCATGGATGGCGGCATATTCGGCAGAGGTTACCGTGAACAGTTCGGGAAGCTCCACTTCGAAGGCCACGGTGATGTCCGCGTCTTTCGAGACGATGCAATCCGACTCGACGGCCAGCAGCGGGAACTTGCTTTCCAACGTGGCGGCTTTCAATATATTTCTCATAGGCTTCTCTTTGGGGTGAATAACTTCCGGACGCTAATCCGGTTAATCAGGTATCGCGGGTGCTGCCGTTTGGCGAGCCGTTTCATCAGCCCGTGCTCGCCGTACTTGGCGTTCAGGCGGAATGTGAGCCATACCAGTATCGATGCGGATACCGCGCCAAAGGCGATGCACACCCATTGGCCTGTTCCTGCCATGTACATCACGATGAACACCACGAACACGGCAAGCAGTCCTCCGGCGAAGATGAACAGGTATTGTGCCTTCAGCCCCTTGAACTCCGCGCTCTGCCCGATGCCCTTGTTCAGTTCATATTCCATAATCCTATTCTATATATTATTTATGTATAGGGATTAGAGGAAGAACGAGCGCAGGATGGTGGCGGCGACTATCAGGAAGATGCACGCCCCGAACCACGAGGCGGCGGTCTTGCTCGTATCCGGGTCACCCGAACTGAACTTGTTATATACCTTGATGCCTCCTATCAGGCCGACCACCGCACCGATGGCATAGACGAGTTTCGTTCCCGGGTCGAAGTACGAGGTGACCATCTGCGTGGCTTCCGTGATGCCCGCTTGTCCGTTACCTTGCGCATAGAGCGCACCGGCTGCCATCAGGCAGGCCGCCATGAAAAAGATTCTCTTTGTTGTGTTCATAAAAAGTTGGTTTTATGCGGATAGACCGCTGTTAAACAATGTCGTCAATGGAAAAATCACCGGGTACGATACTCTCGGCGGGAGGCTCTGGTTGCCGTATCCGGCGGTAGTCCGCCAGATGCAGCTCGATGAGCGAGGCGATGCGCCGTTCCCGTTCCGCATCCCCGGCGGTGAGCTGGTCGAACATCGGCGTGCCCTTGAGTTCGGCAAGTGCACGTCCGGCCTGCTGCCGTTCTGCTTCGGTGGCGGTGCTGTCATCCATCGCCATGCGCACTGCCAACCCCATGTCCTCGAAACGGAGGCCTGTAGCTTTGGGAGCATAGCCTTCCAGCATTTCATCTTCGTCTATTGGAGGCTCACCGGCATCCGTTTCCCGGTATTCCATCGGTTCGTCCTGCCCCTCCACAGGTTCCAACCCGCCTTCGGCAAAGAGCGCGTCCAGCTCGTCGGCGGACACCACCTTGGGGTATCGTTCCGATTCCGTTGCAAAAGTACCCGCTTCGCTTTCCGGTTTCACGGTTTCTGTTTTCTCGGGTACTTGTGGCGTGGAGTGGCACAGGGAAAATGTGCTTTTGCCTAAAATATCTTCCGCGTCGGCTACTTTTCGGGGCAGTGTTTCCTCGCTTTCGCGTTGCCTTTTCCGGCGTTCATGCCGCTCATACAGGAGATAGGCGGCTGTCCAGAGCAGGTAGCCCACGACGCATAACGTGATAAAGGTTGTCATAGATGGATTGTTTTCTAAAAGATTCCCGTATTCCGTTGCTCATATTCGCGCTCGATGTCCCCCTGCCAGTCGGCAAAATGCTTCTCTAACACATTGTCCACGTAGCTGAACAGCGATACCCGGTTGCCGCCGATGGTCTGCACGATGCGCTGTATCCGCTCATGGAACTCCTTGCGCAGATAGATGGTCTTGCCTAACCGGGCGCATACGGGAGACTCGTGGATGAACAGGCGGAGGTATTCGCTCTCATGGGCTGGCTTGATGTCCGGCTGTTCCGTTTGGCGGGGTGCGGGCGTTTCCGGCTCCACCGTAGGAGGGACGCCCTGAGCGGGCCGTTCTTCCTTGAACGAGGCGACGATGGAGCTTTCGTCCAGTTCCGTCAGGCTGATTTTCTTCCGTTCTCCCATAGCCTACCTCCCGATAATGGTGAGTATCTCTTCCGTTATCTCCCGGATATGGCTTCCTTTGGCGAGCGTGCCGTCCACGGGGAACAGCGTCGAGCGGAACACCGCCTTGTGTTCCCCCGTCAGTTCGCGCCGGAACCGCTTGCTGTCGGGCAGGAAGGTCTGCAGCACCTGCAAGCCCAGCTCCCGGATGATTCCCTCATACACCCCGTAGAGTTCCGACTTCTCGCGCCCGTCCACCATGTTCCACAGCAGGTACAGCCCCTTGATGTTCGTCTTGCCCGTGTCCATCAGCGTATCCTTCAGCTTGGTGGCGAAGCGCAGGGTGCTTTCCATCACCACCCGGTCTGCCGCGATGGGCGAGAAGATATAGTCCATGTTCGCCAGCGTCCGCAGCACGCCGCCGCTGTTCACCGTGCCGGGCAGGTCGAAGAACACGATGTCCGTGCCGGGCAGCCTCTCCAATAGTCCTTCCGCCTTTTCCACGGCATCCTCCGCCGTGCCCTCGACGACCGGGTAGGCTTTCTTGCCGATGCGTTGCAGTTGGCGGTAGGCCATCGCCTTGTAGTGTTCGTCCTCCATGACCGTTTTCAAGTCGCGCTTGCGCATCTCGGCGATGCTGTGCTGCGGGTAGTCGCAGTCCACCACCGCCACGTTCAGCCCTTTCACGTAGTGCAGGTAGCTGGCCGCCAGCACCGTCAGGGTCGTCTTGCCCGCCCCTCCCTTCTGGGTGGAGAAGGCGATGTAAAGTGTTTCTTTTTCTGTTGGCATAACCGTTCCGTTTCAAATGATGCGGCAAAGGAAAAGAGAAACGGGAACGGTGGAAAAGGATTTCACGCTTCGGGGCGCGAGTGGCTCGGCTTTGGCGTGGAGTGGCTGGCTGGTTGGTCATACATCTGATTGTCCGGATAGTCCGTTGGACATCCGTATGATTGCCGGGTGGAATGGCTGATGCGCCGGTGGCTGATATGGCTGGATGGCTGTTTGTGTCATTAGCCGCTTGACGGGTTGTCCGGTTCTGCAACCGCCCGGTTGTCGGTACGGTTGGATGTCGGGCTGGCTGGTCAGTCGGCTGTCCCAACGTTGCAACGGAGGTGCTGGCTACCGTCGGAATTATCCTCAGGGCAAAGTGGCTGTCCTATGGCATAATGTGGCCGGCCGGGATGTTGTGTGGCAACCGGCTCCGCTTCCTACCTTTGCGGCATGAATCCGTCGGCGTGGCCGGAGGCTTACCGTCCGGTTATCGTCCGCTTTCCCCGAAAGCGCTTTTCCCCACCGGTGGGGAAAACGTATGTTCGCCAGAACATAGCAAGCTGTGTTTTTTGCAGCACGCATCCGCTTCTGCCGCAAAAAACGCTTGCCCTTGCAGGGGGCGCAATTTGGCTCCGAAGTCGCAAATTGTAAGGATGGGGCATAACGGCGGCACGGCCACGGACGGGCAGGTTTCACCTTTTAATGACAGCAAGCATGAATGAACAGCAACAGCACCCGAAAAGAAGGAAAGGCGGACGGACACCCAAGTCCGCGCCCGCCTTCCACCGCGAGACCGTCAATCTCGATGCCGCGCAGCACGCCCGGTTCCTCACCCTTTACGAGCAGTCCGGTCTTTCGTCCAAGTCGAAGTTCATCGCCGCGCGCATCTTCGGCGACAGCTTCCGGGTCATACGCACCGACCGGGGCACGATGGAGTATGTGGCCAGGCTCACCGCCCTGTACCAGCAGTACCGAGCTATCGGTGTGAACTACAACCAGGCGGTCAAGGAACTGCATGTGCATTTTACCGAGAAAAAGGCGTTGGCATTGCTCTATAAATTGGAGAAGCTGACCCTCGAACTGGTGGCGCTCAGCCGCCGCATTGTCGGACTTTCCGAAGAACTCAGGCGGCATGGTGGCGAAAATCAGCACGGGTAAGGACTTGTACGGTGCGTTGGCTTACAACCAGACGAAGGTGGAGAATGGGCACGCGAAGATATTGGATGCCAACCTGCTTCCGTACCCGGAGGACGGGCGTTTCCGCATGGGCGGAACAATGGAGGCTTTCACGGCATGGCTTCCCTCGCACTACCGCACCGAGAAGCCGGTCATCCACATCTCGCTCAATCCGCATCCCGATGATGAATTGACCGACGGGCAGCTTGCCGCCATTGGCAGGGAGTATATGGAGAAGTTAGGCTATGGCAACCAGCCATTTTTAATTTTTAAGCACGAGGACAT
This sequence comes from Bacteroides sp. An269, assembly GCF_002159755.1. Taxonomy (NCBI): domain Bacteria; kingdom Pseudomonadati; phylum Bacteroidota; class Bacteroidia; order Bacteroidales; family Bacteroidaceae; genus Bacteroides; species Bacteroides sp. An269. Next base: position 6,354 of record NZ_NFJG01000054.1, on the reverse strand, counting down.
CGACCGCCACCACATCCACATCGTGTCCCTGCGCGTGGACAGCGGGGGCAGGAAGATTTCCGACCGCTTCGAGCACCGCCGGAGCAAAGAAATAACCGGGCAGTTGGAACAGAAGTACGGGCTGCATCCGGCAGAGGGGCAGAAGAAGGCGGAGGAATGGAAGCTCCGCCCGGTGGATGCGGCGAAGGGCGACATACGCCGGCAGATAGCTGATACCGTCAAGCCGTTGCTCAAGCTCTACCGCTTCCAGTCGATGGGCGAGTTCCAGGCATTGCTCTCCTTATATAACATAGGCATGGAGGAAGTCAGGGGCGAAGCGGGCGGACGCGCCTATCACGGCATTGTCTATACAGCATTGGATGCGGACGAGAACAAGGTGGCGACCCCCATCAAGTCGGCAAGGCTGGGCAGGATGGCGGGTGCGGAGGGCTTGCAACAGCGCATGGAGTGGTCAGCCTCGCGCATCAGGGCGGACGGTTGCCGCGAGCGGCTGCGCCCTCCGTTGGCCGGGGCATTACTGAAGGCAAGGGACGAGGCGGATTTCCGCCGCCGTCTGGCAGCCATGAACGTGGACTTGGTGCTACGCCGCAATGAATCTGGCAGGATTTACGGGGTAACCTTCATCGACCACACGAGCCGTACCGTGCTCAACGGTTCCCGGCTCGGCAAGGACTTCTCCGCCAATGCTTTGGAAGCGCGTTTCAACGCGCAATCCGAACCGGTCTGCAAAGTACAGCCCCACGTGGCAACGCCTGAGCTGGAAACCGGTACGGACGGTAAGGTGCTGGGAGGGCTGTTGTCCGTCATTGAGCCGGAAACCGATGCCGTGCCGCGCTATCCGCGCCTGCACAAGCCTGACAAGAAGAAACGCCGCCGCAGGTACGGGCGGCAGGACTGAATGCAGTCCGGATAACATTCAACCGAATTTCAATCACCGTTAAAACAAGTATAACTTATGTCACAGGAAGATGATTTGAGAGGGCTTGCCAAGGTCATGGACTTCATGCGTGCCCTCAGCGTATTGTTCGTCATAGTCAATGTATATTGGTTCTGCTACCCCTCGATGAAGGAATGGAACATCGACATCGGGGTGGTGGACAGGATACTGCTCAATTTCCAGCGGACGACCGGGCTGTTCTCGTCCATTCTTTGGACAAAGCTGTTCGCCCTTGTGTTCCTCGCGCTCTCCTGCTTGGGGACAAAAGGCGTGAAAGAGGAAAAGATTAAGTGGCCGCATATCTGGGCGGCGCTTGCCGCCGGTATCGTGCTGTTCTTCTTCAATTGGTGGCTGCTTGCCCTGCCGCTGCCCCTTTCGGCGCGTACCGGTTTCTATCTGCTCACCTTGTCCGCAGGCTACGGCTGCCTCTTGGCCGCCGGGGTATGGATGTCCCGCCTGCTCCGGCAGAACTTGATGGAGGATGTGTTCAACAACGAGAACGAATCCTTCATGCAGGAGACACGGCTCATCGAGAACGAGTATTCCGTCAATCTGCCCACCCGCTTCTGGTACAGGAAAAAGATGTGGCACGGCTGGATAAACGTGGTGAACCCTTTCCGTGCTTCCATTGTCTTGGGCACGCCGGGCAGCGGCAAATCCTTTGCCGTGGTCAATTCCTATATCAAACAGCAGATTGAGAAGGGCTATGCCACCTATATTTACGACTTCAAGTTCCCGGACTTGAGCACCATCGCCTACAACCACCTGCTCCGCCATCTGGACGGCTACAAGGTCAGGCCGAAGTTCTATGTCATCAACTTCGACGACCCCTCGCGCAGCCACCGCTGCAACCCGCTCAACCCGAAGTTCATGACCGACATCTCCGATGCCTACGAGAGTTCCTACAACATCATGCTCAACCTCAACCGCACTTGGGCGGCCAAGCAGGGCGACTTCTTCGTCGAGTCGCCCACCATCTTATTTGCTGCAATTATTTGGTTTTTACGCATTTACAAAAACGGAAAGTATTGCACCTTCCCCCATGCGGTCGAGTTCCTGAACAAGCCCTACGAGCAGATTTTCCCCATCATGTCCTCCTATCCCGAACTGGAGAACTACCTCAGCCCTTTCCTCGACGCATGGCTCGCCGGGGCTGCCGACCAGCTCATGGGGCAGATTGCCTCGGCCAAGATACCGCTCTCGCGCATGATTTCCCCGGCACTCTATTGGGTGATGTCCGCCGACGAGTTCTCCCTCGACATCAACAACCCCGACGAGCCGAAGGTGCTCTGCATCGGCAACAATCCCGACCGGCAGGCCATTTACGGGGCTGCACTCGGACTGTACAACTCGCGCATCGTCAAGCTGGTGAACAAGAAGGGCAGGCTGAAAAGCTCCATCATCATCGACGAGCTGCCCACCGTGTTCATCAAGGGGCTGGATAACCTTATCGCCACGGCACGCAGCAACAAGGTGGCCGTGCTGCTGGGCTTTCAGGACTTCTCGCAGCTCATCCGCGACTATACCGACAAGGAGGCGAAGGTCATCATCAACACCGTCGGCAACATCTTCTCCGGGCAGGTCGTGGGCGAGACCGCCAAGACGCTCTCCGAGCGGTTCGGCAAGATACTCCAGAAACGGCAGTCCATCTCCATCAACCGCAACGACGTGTCCACCTCCATCTCCACCCAGATGGACAGCCTGATTCCGCCGAGCAAGATTTCCTCGCTGACGCAGGGCATGTTCGTCGGTTCGGTGGCGGACAACTTCGGAGAGAAAATCGAGCAGAAGATTTTCCATTGCGAGATTGTGGTGGATGCAAAGAAAATTGCCGAAGAGGAAAAGACCTACCGGAAGATACCGGTCATCACCGACTTCAGGGATGCCGACGGCATCGACCGCATGAAGGAAATGGTACAGGAAAACTACAACCGCATCAAGGAGGAAGCCCGGCAGATTGTCGCCGATGAGCTGGAGCGCATCGGGAGCGACCCGAACCTGAAGCATCTGCTGGAGTTGAACAAACAGGCATAGGCTTATTTGTTCCGTCGGTATTGCTTCTCGTCGTCCGTATCCATTTTCCGCAGCAGGGCTTCGCGCAGCCGGTCGATGAAATAGGTGCGGTCGTCGCCTTTCCTCCTCCGCATCCGGGCATAGTAGCTCGATGCGTTCTTCACATCCACACCCAGTGCGCCGCACACATATTCCACCACTTGCTTGAGCGTGATTTCGCCGTCATTGAACAGCTTCAGTTCATGGCAGGCATAAAGCAGTTCGACAAGGTGGATGGCGTCGTCCGTCCACAGCACGGGAGGCCCGTCGCCGGGCGGACGGGCTTCTCCGTTTCCGGAACCCGCCCGTCTTTTTTCCATCCTTTCCATCGTGTTTTCCACATACATGATAGCTCCCACCACGTGGCAGTAGCACACCAGATGGCTCTGCCCGTTGTTGTGGTAGCGTTCCCGCAGGACGGTCAGCCGGAACTTCGTGTATTGGAGATGGAGGAACACGCAGGTGTGGTTGCCGTGTTCCTCATGCAGATGGCTGAGGTGGCGTATGAAATCGTCACTTGCCTCGTTCAGCCTTTCGGTATCGCAATCCCCTTGTTCCAGTAAAAGCAGGTAGGGGCACAGGTAAAATACATCCATTTGAAACTATTTTATCGGTTATGAACGGCAAAAATAGCGGTGTACATGGATGTGGCAGTTCCGTTTTTCGCCGGAAATGCCGTCACTCGCCCAGATAGAACTTCCGCCGTTCCTCGCACAGCTCGTCGTACAGCTCCTTGTGCAGCTCGCTGGGGCTTTGCTTCATCTGTCCCGTGCAGAACTCCCAGAACCGGTTGGCCGACTCGAAGCCGTTCTTCTCGGCTATCTCCCTGAGCGGGCGGTCGTAGTGGTATTTCAAGTCCCGCCGTATCTGACCGATGCGCTGCTCCTGCAACCATTTGTTGGCGGACTTCCGGTAGATTCTGCTGAATTTCTCGCGGAAGGTCGATACACTCATGCAGAGCATCCCCGCCAGTTCCTCCACGCTGTTCGTGCGGTAGCTGTAACGGTTCACCTTCAGCCGGAACACAGCGGCATACAGGGGCTTCAGCCGTTTCTCGGCATGTTGCAGCTCCGCTTCGGTGAGCGGTGTGGGCTGGCGGCTTATCTGCTTGCGCCGCTCCACAAAGAAATAGTCGCACACCTCGTTGCACAGGTTGTACAGGGGGCGGGGGATGCCGGTCTGGTACAGCACGTCGCACAGGTAGAGCATCTCCGGCGTGCGGCAGGCTTTCCGCCAAGGCTCTGCCAGTTCGTGCAGCAGCCGGTTCTGCACCTCCGTGTCTTCCGACAGGGCGAGCAGCATCAGCAGCGGGCGGCATCCGGGAGCCGACACCTCCGGCAGCGCGGGCTGTCCCGTCAGTAGGTCAAGGATGTGGTGGCATAGCCTTGTGTCCCGCGCGTAGGGTTCCAGCGCGAGGTAATGCTTCGGGGTGCGGGCTTTCAGCAGCCCTTTCATTTCTCCGCACAGGGCGGCGGTGGTCTGTTCCAAGCCTGCCGGGGCGGTGGCGGACAACTGTTCGATGAAGTCTGTATTCATAAGCGGTATGTTTTTTATTGTTCGATGAATCCGTAAAGATAACCGGTTGCACGTGTCCGCTTGTTCCGATTTCCGCCGGAAATGCCGCACAGTAGGGATTTAGCTTGTTTATGTTTATCGTTCCCTGCCAAATGCCTTTAATTTGCCCGGTTTGCTCATTGTTTCATTCATCCAAAACGATTATGTTCTCCAAAATGCAAAATAAAGCAGGATAATCCCCAGCGCAATTCCACAAAAGACAAGACCTGTCAAGAGAAAGACCCAATCCGGATAATGAAAGTCAATCTCCTTGTAAGGAATGGCAGTTTTCTTCACATACTTGTTCCATGCCCATATAAGAACTCTACCCAATCTTTCTGCTGTAATATAGTCCATAATTATTTTACTTTCCAATTTGAATTTCCTCATGCGCTACTAAGCAACAGATAAAAAGTCGCCAACTGGACAACAAGGGAAACGACATAGATACAGTAATAGAACAGACAAATGATTTGGTGGAAAACACCCGTTCAGGGGTTATCTTCCTTTGTTTCCAATGAATTTGCTTTTATATATGGCGTACTCTACAGTGTAAGTAGCCAGCTTCACACCTAAGAACATGCCTACAAGCAATATATATGCTACAAAACAAAAATGATTATACATGAGGTCTGTTAAGAAGACAGGTATCAATAGGGCTATGATTGTAGCGTTCTGAAACCATTTCTGTACTTTCAATAACAGGTCAATGTATAAGTGATTTTCTATGTAGCTGAAACCCCATTTATAATTATGACGTTTCAGATAAGACAACGAGAACCATAGCCCTACAAGTGAGGCGATAATAGCTACTTGCCACCATGCCCCCATGTATGGGAACATACTTTTTAAGAATGTCAGCAAAACAATGCCTATTATGCTACATTCATATACAATTCTTACTTTTGTTGTATTATTCATATATGTACGCTATTTGTTGGTAATGGTTGGTGAGCAACAGCGTTTAGTTGTTTTCTCGACCTTGTTAACGATTTTATTTCACAATCATTAGTTCATTCCCATATAGATAATTGCCTCTGTTATTCCATATTTTGGAGTAGTCTGACAATTTGTAAATTTCAGGTCTATACAAATGCAACACCTTATCCAAAACTCTTTCTCGGAATATTATTCCATCTCCATATTCTATGCTATCTAAAACGAAGAAATTCTGTTTGATTGAACTATCTTTCAGTTTCATATCAGGATATACTGTAAAACAAGTACCCCGTTCCTTCTGTAAGTCACTCTGATATGTTATGCCTTTTCCGAAATGAAAAGAATCGTTGTCAAAATGATTTATACGTAAAGCGTAATATTTTTTATCCGTCAGAGATTCGTTTTTCTTGTTTACTACCTTGACGGTTGCAATATCATATTTATCAACGAACCCATTTTCTTGAAGTAAAGACAAAAACTCTTCCGATACGATTTTGAGTTTTATGCTGTATTTATCAAGAAAATCAAATTGCAGAATTCCCGGTTTTTTGTTGCATACGAGGTATAAGACTGGTGGTAAATTTTCTTCCCATCCATTCTTGTCTTTCCACATCCATTGCCCGTGGTTTTGGAACTTCTGCCTTTTGCTTTCATCGTAAGTATCACAGACATCAGATCTACCAAACTCCAATAATCCTTTAGGCAGTTTATCAATTCCATAGTTCCAAATATAGAGTTCTTCTGTATTCATAATTATTATCGTTAATGGTTAGAAAGGAGCATCGTCAGATGCTATCTTTCGTTGTTAGATACTAAATTTATGGTTTCAAGGACATTGCCCGATATAATATTTTGAACACCACTGAATATAT
>NZ_NFJG01000053.1:0-26930 GCF_002159755.1 Bacteroides sp. An269 | reverse complement strand
CGAAACGGAATTCCATCCTGAAGCACCAGTCTCAGATGGAGAGTGCCCCGTTCCTGGGCAATGACGAGCGCCTCTTCTGGCAACGCAGCGAGGACCGCAACCGTGGCACAGCTTCGCTTTACGACAAATTGGGGCTTGCCTGCTACGAGGCGATGGAGGCGTTTGTAGAGTATAAGCCGTTGTAACGAAACAATAAGAGAAGAAATCGGGACGCAAGGATACCGTAAATAGAAATGAATGTCCTTTAGCCAATATATACCCCTGAAAAATGAATATATACTGCATTCGCGGTTGAATATATACTGCATCCGCCTACGAATATATCTTCATCGGCAAACGCAGTACTATTGCGTTTGCAACTCAAACGGATTGGCTAATTGCGGACATTTATTAAATAGAAAAGTGTCCTTGTACCCGATTTTTTTATTCCACAAACTCTGAATGTCTTATCCGTTTTTCCCAGAAAAACAGTACCTTTGCATGCAAATATAAATAGTTTCATAAAGCGATATGGAAAAGGAAAGTTTGATTAAAAGGTATTTGGTTTTTATTTTAGGTCTGTATTTCTTGGCAATGGGAATCGTATTGATTGTGCATTCGGCATTAGGAACCACCCCCATTTCCAGTACCAATTACGTGTTGAGTCTGAATACTCCGCTTACCTTGGGAACATGGACATTTATCACCAATATGCTGATGGTACTGATTCAGCTTTGGCTTATCCGGGGTAGGTACGGTACGCGCAAAGATGTGGTAGAAATCTTGCTTCAGATACCCTTGTCGTTCGTATTTTCTGCATTTATTGATTTGAACATGTGGCTTACTTCAGAGTTGCATACTACGGGTTACCTGATGTCAATAGGAGTTTTGTTGACGGGATGTCTGGTTCAGTCGGTAGGTGTGGTGTTCGAAATCAAGCCTAAGGTAGCGATGATGAGTGCCGAAGGAACAGTGAAATATCTTTCTCGCCGTTTGCATAAGGAATTCGGTAATGTAAAGGTTGGTTTCGATGTAACGTTGGTTCTGATAGCTGTGCTTCTTTCGTTAGGCTTTACTCGAAGTATTGAAGGAGTACGTGAAGGCTCGGTTGTAGCAGCACTTATTACTGGTTATATTGTGAATTTCTTGAATCATAAAATCATGACCCGCAAGATGCTTTACCGGCTGATGCCAGTACGTATTTTGCATAAATAAACAGCTGAGTGTTGGAGGTGTGTCTGTTTGTCTTGACACACCTTTTGGGGGCAGAACAGTATCAATACAGTTTCTTTATCAGGTCGCTTCTCCCTATCCGTTTCAGTTCGGCAATGATTTTGCGCCGTTCTTCAGGCTTATACCAGAAGAAGAACATACGTTGCGCCAACTTTTCTTTCTGTGTTTTTGCCGAGAAAACGGGTTCCAGTGTGTATGGATGCACACCTGTGTACCAGGCTTCTGTTGCGACAGTCATGGGAGTAGGTGTAAAGTCTTGTACCTGTTCTAAATGAAAGTCCAGCTTTTTAGTGATGACGGCAAGTTCGGCCATGTCCTCTTCTGTACATCCGGGATGACTGCTGATGAAATAGGGAATAATCTGTTGGCGCAGGTTCAATTCACGGTTCAGGCGGTCGAAGATTCGTTTGAATTCATAGAATTGTTCGAACGGAGGTTTGCGCATGATGTCCAATACCCGTGGGCTTGTATGTTCAGGAGCTACTTTCAGCCGTCCGCTTACATGACGTACGATGAGTTCGCGCGTATACTGTGCTGCACTCCGATTTACTTCAGGGTCTTTGCTTTGATGTAATAACAGGTCGTAGCGCACTCCGCTTCCGATGAAACTCTTTTTGATGCCGGGCAAGGCATCCACGCTGTGATAGATGTCCAGTAGCGGGCGATGGTCGGTATTCAGGTTCGGACAAATTTTCGGGTGCACACACGAAGGGCGTTTGCACTTGTGACACAACTTTTCATCTTTCCCATGCATGGCATACATGTTGGCAGATGGTCCGCCCAAATCGCTTAGGTAACCTTTGAAGTCGGGCATTTCTGTAATTGCTTTTACTTCTTTCAGAATGCTTTCCTTGCTTCGGCTCACGATGAATTTTCCTTGGTGTGCCGATATGGTACAGAATGCGCAGCCTCCGAAACATCCCCGGTGGATATTGACCGAGAATTTAATCATATCGTATGCAGGGATGCGCTTGCCTTTGTATTTCGGATGAGGCAAGCGTGTATAAGGAAGGTCGAACGAATGGTCCAGTTCTTTTTGGCTCATGGGTGGATAAGGTGGATTTACGACTACTACCTTATCGCCTGTTTCCTGCCAAATACGCAATGCTTCATATTTGTTCGATTCTTCTTCGATGTGGCGGAAGTTCTGCGCCTGTTTACGTTTGTCGGCAAGGCATTCTTCATGCGAGAAGAGGTGCAGGTCTGTTTCTTCTGCAGCAAAACTTTTCCGGTCGGCCAGATAAGCCGTTTGTGGAATGTCGGTGGGTAGTGGCGTGCCGCATGTTTTCATGTGCCGGCACAGTTCGGTTATGGGCTTTTCGCCCATGCCGTATATCAGCAGGTTGGCACCTGAAGTTATCAGGATAGAAGGGCATACTTTATCTTGCCAATAGTCGTAATGCGTCAGGCGGCGCAGGGATGCTTCGATACCTCCCAGCACGACGGGTACATCCGGATACAGTTCTTTCAGGATGCGTGTATATACTATGCTCGGATATTCCGGCCGCATGTCGTGTCTTCCGTCGGGGGTATAGGCATCTTCGCTCCGCAACCGTTTGTTGGCAGTATATTTGTTTACCATGCTGTCCATACTTCCGGCGCTTATACCGAAGAACAGGCGTGGGCGCCCCAGCTTTTTGAAGTCACGCAGGTCGTCACGCCAGTTAGGTTGGGGCACAATGGCTACTTTCAGTCCCTCTGCTTCCAGAATACGCCCGATGACGGCAGCACCGAACGAAGGATGGTCGATATAAGCGTCTCCGCTGAATAAGATGACATCCAGTTCGTTCCAGCCTCTTAGTTCCACTTCTTTTTTTGTCGTAGGTAGCCAGTCTGTCAGTTGATAGGTTTTGTTTGTCATTGGGAGATTTCAGGGTTTGAGGTTTTCATCATAAGGAGGACACAGAAAGACTCTCTTTTTGTTTATCTGTTTATTTCCGTGCCCTCCGTGTGAATGTAGAAATTCAAAACAGTTTCTCAGTTCAGAGGTTCGTTCAGCAGTTCGGGGCTAAGGCTGCCTTCCTGCTCACGTTGCCATTTGATGTACAGCTGGATAAGCTGATACAGGCCAAATGCTTTCATGTTGTTGTGATAAATCACATCAATGCACAGGTCGAGCAGGTCTTTGCAATTACCTTCAGAAGAAACGATGAGCGAACGCACGTTCAGTTTCAGTTTGTCCAGAACCGATTCGTCTACAATGCCGTTGCTGTCTATCAGGTGTTGGAACAAGGCATATTTTTCAATGGTTTTCAGGTGTTCTTCTGATATTTCCATAGTCCGTGTGCCGGACGGGTTTGCTTGAATTGTAAACATGATATTTGTCGTTTTTGAGGTTAATGTAAAGCAAAGATAACCGTTTTTTCTTATTCTGTGTATTCTTGAGCGGATTTTTTCACATATACATGGTGAGGCGCACGTCTCCTGATGCCGATAAGACGTGTTTTTCACCTGTTTACCCCCAATCAGCACGTAGAATATTTTAATGAATTCCGCATCTTGTCAATTAACTTGTAGGGAAGGGTTTGCCTGCCCGAATACATCCACGCAGGCGCATACGGGCGGGTGGACACCGTCCCTACATTGGCTCATTGCGGTATTCATATTGTAATTTACTCTTTACTATTTTGATATTATACCATGCGCGGTATGAATTTGTGCATTTTCTTGAACATTTCGCACCGCTTTTGTAGAGACGATGTGCACATCGTCTCTACTACGTGGCATATACAAAATGCACATTTTCATACCGCGCAAAGGACCAAAAAATCACCCAAAGCACACACGGAAACGGATACATCAAGCCAAGAAAAACTTTTTGGAGAAATTCAAAACAGCTTCTAAGAATACAACAGAAGATGTGCAAACCGGTGATTTGCAGCTTCGCAGGTATCAATGAAAAACAATAATAACATAAAAATTAGCAAAAGATGAAAAAGAATATATTGAAAATCACGTTTGCAGCCGCTTTGGCTGTAGTCGCAGGTGTAACGGCTTATCAGGCGCAGAATAAAGAAATGTCCTGTTGTAAATATACTGCGAATAAATATAGTGCTTGTTCTGCGATAGATGTTTGTCCTTAATAGTATAGGAGATTTTGTGAAGAATATTTATATCGAACGCATGATTCGGTTGTAGGATTATGCGTTCTGTAATATTAATTTCAATATAAGGGTAAACAAGATGAAGTATGTGTATGTGATTTTAGTATTTTTGCTTTGTGGATGCTCCCGTTCTTTCCGTTCGGGCGGTGAGGCATGTAAGGTCCCGGCGAATATACCACGGTTACCCGTCTGATGGTCGGCAGTCATCCGGAGGCCTTGTATGTATATGATAAGGTGGCGGGGAAAATTCATATATATATACTTTTACCGGTGATTTTCTCCGTACGATTACGACTGAATATATGGCTAATCATATAACGTTGTTGCCCGACGGCAGTTTCCTTTGTTTTACACCGGATTTCATTTATAATGGTCCGTGCGGCCTTTGGCGGATGTCTGCTGATGGTAAGTTGTGCAAGATGCTGTTGGAATATAAGGAAAAGTATCCGGTAGTCTCTGCCTATTGGAACCGGTTTTATGCCGTATCTTCTCAAACGGTTGGCATTGCGTGTCCGGCTACTGACCGGTATCTGCATTACGATTGCAAGGCGGATTCAGTGAGTATGGAATTGCAAATCAATTCCCGGCAGCATACTACTTTCCAGTCCGTAGCAGTTCAGTCCTCGCTCAGTCCCTTGCAGCCAGGACTGCAGTCCTACCCTATATAGGACTGTAGTCCTATTCCGCTGGGACAGCAGTCCTGACTGTAAGGGACTTTTCATGCAGTCGGCTTCTGCGGACGAACAAAGGAAGTAATCCATGAATTGATACTTCATCCGTCTACGGATATATACTTCATTGGCAGATGCAGTACTACTTCAGACAATCTTTCCGCCGTTGAGGATAATCTGCATAATTTAGATGCGTTTGTTCTGAAAAAGAAGATAAGTAGTTTTGTCTTTTGAATGGTATTTTATAATTTTGCGCGTGAATAATTTTTTTATAAAATAGCCAAGTGAATATGAAATATGCTCTTGTAACAGGTGGCTCAAGAGGGATAGGACGGGCGGTTTGTCTGACACTGTCGCAAATGGGTATACCGGTTCTGATTAATTATCAGTCTAATGATACAGCAGCCCGTGAGGTTTTAGATACGGTTGTTTCCCGTGGTGGAAGCGCAGAGTTACTGAAGTTTGATGTCGGAAACGAGCAGGAAGTCTCTGTGGCTTTGGATGCATGGGAACAAAACCATCCGGATGATTATATAGCATACCTTATTAATAATGCAGGCATACGGCGGGATAACCTGATGTTTATGATGCCTGAACAGGACTGGCATGATGTCATCAATACTTCGCTGAACGGTTTTTATTACGTGACACGGAAATTGTTGCCTAAAATGCTGATGAGAAAACACGGAGGGCATATTGTCAACATGGCTTCTCTGTCGGGACTGAAAGGTATGCCTGGACAGACAAATTACAGTGCAGCAAAAGCGGCGTTGATAGGTGCGACCAAAGCTTTGGCACAAGAAGTTGCCAGTCGGAATGTGACGGTTAATGCCGTTGCTCCTGGGTTCATCGAAAGCGATATGACCAAAGATTTGCCTGTTGAAGACCTGAAGAAGATGGTTCCGATGAATCGTTTCGGCAAGCCGGAAGAAGTGGCAGCATTGGTCGGATTCTTGTGCTCGGATGCAGCCGGTTATATTACAGGCGAGGTGATTTCGATAAACGGTGGTTTGTATACTTAGTGCATAGGGCTTATGAATAAGAGAGTAGTAGTTACCGGTATCGGTGCATGGGCGTGCATCGGTACAGATATAGATACTATCAAGTGTTCTTTGTATGAAGGAAAATCGGGTATAGGTATTGATAAAGCCCGTATCGCTTATGGATTCAGGTCGCCTCTGACGGGAATCGTAGAAAAGCCCCAATTGAAAGGATTGCTTGACCGCCGTCAGCGGGCTTGCCTGTCGGAAGAAGCCGAATATGCATATATGGCAGCCCGTGAGGCTTTCCGGATGGCAGGTGTAGACAGCTCTTATTTGGCAGGCAATGAGGTGGGCTGTATTTTCGGAAACGATTCTACAGCAGAGGCTGTCATCAAAGGTTATCAGATTATGGCGGAAAAACACGACTCCGAACTGGTCGGTTCCGGGTCTATTTTCCAGTCGATGAATTCTACGGTCAATATGAATTTGTGCTCTATCTTTGGCTTGCGTGGCATCAACTTTACGGTAAGTGCCGCTTGTGCCAGCGGCAGCCATTCGATAGGTCTGGGTTATATGCTGATTAAGCAGGGATTGCAGGACATGATTCTGTGTGGTGGAGCACAGGAAGTCAATATGTACGGAATGTCCTCGTTCGATGCTATCCGTACTTTTTCGATGCGGACAGATGAGCCGGACAAGGCTTCCCGCCCTTTCGACCGTGACCGTGACGGTTTGATACCAAGTGGTGGTGCAGCGGCTCTTGTACTTGAAGAGTATGAACATGCCAGGGCGCGGGGAGCAGAGATTTTATGCGAAGTCTGTGGTTATGGTTTTTCCAGTAATGGTGGAGGTATCTCTCAGCCTAGTGATGAAGGGTCGGCACTTGCCATGATGCGGGCAATGAAGGATGCTGCGATTGAGGCAGACGATGTAGATTACATCAATGCCCATGCAACCTCTACACCGCGTGGTGACATGGTAGAGGCGATGGCTTTATCCCGTCTGTTCGACAAGAAACATGCATGGATATCCAGTACGAAGTCGATGACCGGGCATGAATGCTGGATGGCAGGTGCAAGCGAGCTGGTTTATTCGATTGTCATGATGCAGAATAATTTTGTGGCTCCTAACATTAATTTCATGAATCCGGACGAATATTCGGAGAAGTTGCATTTGGCTACAAAGACTATAGATATGGAGTTGGATGTTATATTAAGCAATTCTTTTGGCTTTGGAGGAACAAATTCGGCATTGGTTATTAAGAAGTTAAACAAATAAATATTTTTGAATGATGAAGAAGGTTATTTTGTCCCTTGTGTTTGTACTGGGAAGCTTATTTTATGTGGGAGCTCAAGAAAAAACAATATTGGATGTAAGCCAAGCACAGGTAGTTAATCTGGTTGTCGATTTTTCGAATGCTTCTATACATAACATGGATGAAAATGCTTTTTCAACCTATGAGCCGAGTTATGCCAAAGGAAAGAATGAAGTGATTGCTAAATTGGTTGAAGAATTTAACGATGAGGAAAAAGTAGGTTTTATATTGGGCAATTTCCCAAAAGCTGATTATACGGTTAAGGTAAATGTCGTGTCAGTCAGCAGGAAAGGTGACATGCTCAGCAATGCTGAGATTTTAGACATCGACGGGAATGTGATTGCTACGATTTCAGACATAAAAGGAGATGGAGGTACCTTTGGCTCTAACATGAACCTAATGGGTGACGGGTGTAAGTCTACCGGTGAAGCGTTGGCCAAACGTATGGCAAAGATGATAAAGGTTGAAAAGAAAAAAGCGAAACAATGATACATTTATTTCCTGCATTGGAAGAACGGTACACGAAGGAACATTTATCGGCACGCGAAGCACAACGCTTGGCAGAGTTTATTGCGTGGGGACCTGTGGTATTCCAAGTTGCTAGGATTATGCTTAAATGGGGCATCCTGGATCTGATAAGAGATTCTGGAGAAGGTCTTACACTTGAAGAAATCGTGAAGAAGACGAAACAGTCAGAGTATGCAGTCAAGTGTTTGCTGGAAGCTTCGTTGAGCATAGGTATTCTGTTGGTCGATGTGCAGGCCGAACGTTATACATTGAGCAAGACTGGTTGGTTTCTGATAAACGATCCGGCTACCCGGGTTAATATCGATTTTAATCAGGATGTGAATTATGAAGGGTGGTTTCATCTGGAAGCATCCTTGAAAGAGGGAAAGCCCGTGGGACTGAAACATTTCGGCGATTGGCCTACTATTTATGAAGGTCTTTCGGAGTTGCCGGAGCAGGTGCAGCGTTCATGGTTTGCATTTGACCATTTTTACAGTGATGCCTCTTTCCCTGAAGCTTTGCAGATTGTGTTTAAGAAGCATCAGACACGTTCGTTGTATGATGTAGGTGGAAATACGGGCAAATGGGCTTTACAATGTGTGCATTTTGATAAAGAGGTCGAGGTGACTGTTCTGGATTTGCCGCAGCAGATAGAGATGATGAAAAAACAGATAATGCCTGATGCAGAAGCCAGACGGATAAAGGGATTCGGCATGAACCTTTTGGATAAAAACAGTGCGTTCCCCCGTCGGGAAGGTGGTGTGGATGCAATATGGATGTCTCAGTTTCTGGATTGTTTTTCTATGGATGAAATCGTCAGCATTCTTTTACGCGCCAGGGAAGTAATGTCGGGTCAAACCCGGTTATACATCATGGAGACACTTTGGGACCGTCAGCATTTCGAACCGGCTGCTTTTTGTCTTACGATGACTTCGCTCTATTTTGCTGCTTTAGCAAACGGGAACAGCAAAATGTATCATACGAATGATTTGTCAGAATGTATCGGTAAGGCAGGATTGGAAATAGAGGAAATATTCGATGGCTTGGGCCAGGGACATAGTATTTTAGTTTGTAAATTGAAACAATAATAATTAAAGAAATATGAGCAGAAAAGAAATAGAACAAAAAGTAAAAGCGTTGATGGTAGACGAACTGGAAATAGAAGAGGATAAGATTTTTCCTGAAGCCAGTCTGAAAGATGATATGGGTATTGACAGTTTGGACTACGTGGACATTGTCGTTATTATAGACCGGGTGTTTGGTTTTAAGATAAAGCCCGAAGACATGACAGGGGTGAAGACTTATGGCCAATTCTGTGATTACATCGAAAGCAAGTTAAACTGTCAGTAATTCTTGTTATTGTATTGCAATGGAGAAGCAATGGGCAGGTACGACATACGGGAATAACTGGATGCATCGATGGCTGATTAGGATGTTGCGTTATATTGATGTAAGAGTGTTCTATGTTTTTACGGCACTTTTTGTTATACCGGTATGTTTGATACTGAACCCAAGCCGCAAGATTATTTTCCATTATATGCGTAAGCGCATGCAGTTCGGCTGTCTGCGCTCGGCGTGGTATACCTATCTGAACCATTGCCTTTTCGCCCAAGTAGTCATCGATAAGTTTGCCATGTATGCAGGAAAAAGGTTTGAAGTGAAGGTGGTTGGTTATGATGCTTATCTCCGTTTGCTTGAAAAGCCCGATGCGTTCGTACAGTTGAGTTCTCATATCGGGAATTATGAAATTGCCGGTTATTCTTTGAAGGCAGACAAGAAAGCGTTCAATGCTTTGGTTTATTGGGGGGAAAAGGAATCGGTAATGAAGAACCGGATGTTCCTGTTCAAGGATACACATATCCGTATGATACCTGTATCTCCGGATATGTCACATCTGTTCGATATCAATGCAGCCCTATCAAAAGGGGAAGTGGTAAGCATACCGGCAGACCGAATCTGGGGGTCGCCTAAAAAACTGGTGAAGTATTTCTTGGGTGGGGAAGCTTCATTTCCCTATGGACCTTTCAGCATAGCGACGATGCGTTCGCTGGACGTTGTGGCTGTAAACGTGATGAAGACTGCTGCAAAGCAATATACGATTTATATTACTCCTTTATTATATAATAAAGAGGCAAACGGCAAGGCTCGGATAGAAGAACTTTCTGATGCTTATGTGAAAGAACTGGAGAAAATGCTTGGCCTGTATCCGACACAATGGTATAATTATTTTGATTTTTGGCATGAATGAAGATGAATGAATTTGATTTTTATAACCCATCAGACGAATTTATGCGTAGTATCCGTCTGAGCGAACTTTTACCGCAGCAGCCTCCGTTTGTAATGATTGATTGCCTGACTCATTACGAAAAAGATAAAGTGGTTAGTGAGACTACAATCCGGGAAACAAATATTTATGTGGAACATGGAGTGATGCAAGGTTATGGACTTATTGAGAACATCGCCCAGACTTGTGCCGCACGTATTGGGTATATCAATAAATACATTCTGAAGCAGGGCATCCAAATCGGTTATATCGGTTCACTGAAGAATCTTACTATTGAATCGCTGCCTCATACGGGCGATGTGATAACGACAGAGGTTACGGTTCAAGATGAAATTCTGGGAATGATTTTGGCAAAGGCTATTATCCGAAAAGGCAATCAGCTCCTTGTAAATGCTGATTTGAAGATTGCTTTAAAAAGTTAGCTGGTATGGTATTGACGGAAAAAGTAGGAATAAAGGTCAGGTTTAGCGAAGTGGATATGATGAAGGTTGTCTGGCATGGTTCGTATGCTAAGTATCTGGAAGATGCACGTGAGGCTTTCGGGGAAAAATACGGACTTACTTATGAAGGATATCTGGAACATGCATGTTATGCGCCTATTGTGGATATGCAAATCCAGTACCGCAAACCTCTTAGGTATGGAAGCAAGGCTTATGTAAGCATATCTTACCAGCCTACAGAAGCAGCCAAGATTATCTTTCATTACGAAATCAGGGATTATGAGGATGATTCATTGTATTGCCGGGCCACTACCGTACAAGTTTTTATGGATATGGATTATCAACTCTTGTTTAGTAATCCTGATTTTTTTGAAGAATGGAAGCGCAAATGGCAACAGTAGTAGCACATAATATCATATCGCCACTTGGCTTTACGAGTGAGATGAATTATCATGCAATCAAGTGTGGCAATTCTTCGTTGCGTCTTTGCGAAAAAGCATTCGGTACCTCATTGTCGGTAACAGCGTCTGTCTTTGATGAGGCAATGCGGAAACAGCTTCTGGTTGAAGGATTTACTTGGTTTGAATCTCTTGTTATCCATTCGGTCCGGAAGGCGATTGCTGGCATCGGTATGGATGTATCGGGTAAAGAGGTATGTTTTGTGTTGAGTACCACGAAAGCGAATGTCGAATCGTTGGACACTATCTCGGATGAACAAGTTTTGCCAGGAAGAACGGCTGAGAAGATTGCCCGTTATTTGGGTTTTGTCAATGAACCTCTTGTGGTATGTAATGCCTGTATCTCGGGTGTCTCTGCTTTGATTGCTGCTTCGCGGCTGATTGATGCTGGTTTTTATCGTCATGTGGTGGTATGTGGTTGCGATGTGTTGGGAAAATTCATTGTTTCCGGATTTGAGTCTTTAAAAGCACTTTCTCCGGATGAATGCAGACCGTTTGACGAAGAACGCATCGGACTTAATTTGGGCGAGGCAGCCGCTACTGTCGTTTTGTCGGCAAGCAAGGGGAAATGGCATATCTGCAGAGGGGCGGTATGTAATGATGCATATCATATCAGTACTCCCTCGCCGAAAGGGATTGGTTCGGGGATGGCACTTGCAAAGGTGCTTGGCAATGAAAAAGAAGAGTTGGCTTTTATCAATCTGCATGGTACGGCAACTCTGTATAATGACCAGATGGAATGGAAAGCGCTTGAACGCTCTCACCTTACGGACGTTCCGGCAAATGCATTGAAAGGTTATTTTGGGCATACTATGGGGGCTGCTGGTGTAATGGAATGTATTATTTCGATGTTATCGGCAGATGATGGTGTTATCTTAGGTACCAGAGGTTTTCATGCTTCCGGTGTCTCAGGGGTTATCAATATGTCTTCCCATAACCGTAGTTCCGATAAAAACGCTTTTGTCAAACTCATTTCTGGATTCGGAGGGTGCAATGCAGCCGTTTTCTTTACTGGTAAGGCGGAAGAAGATAACCGTGTGTTACATCTTCCGGATTATACGACAATAAGCAAAGTTATTCTATCTTCGCAGGAAATATGGATAAATGAAAACCGGCTGCCGATGGTGGAAAGAGGGAAAAACCTGATAGTGGAACTGTATAAGCGCAGCATGGGAGACTACCCACGTTTTTATAAGATGGATGGTTTGTCTCGGTTAGGGCTGGTCGCTGCAGAACTGTTGTTCCAATCGGTACCGGATTTTGACAGCTATGAACAGACTGCCATTGTCCTGTTCAACCACAGTTCGTCTCTTTGTGCGGATAAGAAATACCTTGCATCTATCAGCGGGGAGAATAATTTTTTCCCAAGCCCCAGTGCTTTTGTTTATACTTTGCCCAATATAGTCAACGGGGAAATAGCATTACGGCATGGTATGCATAGTGAAACATCGTTTTATATTTTGCCAGAGCGGGATGAAAAAATGATGGGGCAACTGGTAAGTTCAACTTTGGCTGATGAAAATCTCTCTTATTGCTTAACCGGCTGGCTGGAATATATGGGAGATGATGATTTTGTAGCTGATATTAGATTGATTAAAAAAGTAAATTGAAAATAAGACACTATGGAAGATTTGGTATTGAAACTTAAAGAACAGATTATTGAAGCATTAAATTTAGAAGGAGTATCTCCTGAAGATATAGATGTCAAAGCACCGCTTTTCGGTGATGAAGGTCTGGGGCTCGATTCGATTGATGCCCTGGAGATTATTGTGCTGTTGGAAAAGAACTATGGTATCCGTTTGTCTAATGCAGCAGAAGGAAAGGCTATTTTTACCAGTATAGAGCATATAGCGGATTATGTAAAAGAACACCGCACTAAATAAGTGATTGTGAAACAACGTATAGCGATAACAGGCAGCGGCATCATTTGTGCGATAGGTACAGATAAGAAAACTGTATCTGATGCGCTGGTAGCCCGTAAGAGTGGTATCCAGGGCATGAAGTATCTTCCTTCGTGTCATAAAGACCTGCTGGTAGGAGAAGTAAAGCAATCGGATGAAGAGCTGAAAATTTCATTGGGCATACGGGCTGACAAGATTGTCAGCCGTACGGTCTTGCTGGGAGCCTATGCGGTGCGTCAGGCTTTGGATGATGCCGGTCTGAAGCTTCCATATTTGAAAACCAGGCGTGTCTGCTTTATTTCCGGTACTACCGTGGGAGGGATGGATGTGACAGAACGTTTTTATCATTCTATCCTGGCCGATGATACCTATTTGGATTATCTGGATGCATTTGATTGCGGTAAATCTTCGGTGGATATTGCAGAACTTGCAGGGCTTGATGCGGATACCTGTACTGTCTCTACGGCTTGTTCTTCAGCATTGAATGCAATTATTCTTGGAACGAGAATGCTGTTGGCTGGCGAAGCAGACCTTATTGTCGCTGGCGGGGCTGAATCTCTTTCCCTGTTTCATTTGAATGGGTTTAAGAGTCTGATGATTTTGTCATCTGAACCATCCCGTCCTTTTGATGCTTCCCGTTCAGGATTGAATTTGGGTGAAGGTGCTGCCTATGTCGTGCTGGAGCGTTTTGAGGATGCTGTTGCCCGTCATGCTGAAGTTTCGGCTTTCATAGCCGGATATGGTAACCGTTGTGATGCTTTTCATCAAACAGCCACATCTGAAAATGGAGAAGGTGCATATTTGGCTATGCAGGATGCCTTATGTATGGCGGGAATAGATTATACGCAGGTTGATTATATAAATGCTCATGGCACCGGAACTTTGAATAATGACCAAAGCGAATCGGTCGCTTTAAAGCGTTTGTTTGGCGGAAATATTCCACCGGTATCAAGTACCAAATCGTTTACCGGACATACGACGAGTGCATCAGGAGCGATAGAGACTGTTATTTCCTTGATAGCTATGCGGAATCATTATATTCCTGTTAATCTTGGCTGGCAGACAGCAGATACCAATTGTATTGTTCCCTTTATGGGTAATGGGCAATGCCGGTTGCAGTATGTGCTATGTAATTCTTTTGGTTTTGGAGGCAATGATACATCGTTATTGTTATCACAGCAGGAAAGTGAATTACCGTTGTCTGACAGTAAAGTGGAGGCTGAAATTCTTTCCGGGTATGAATTAAAGAATTTGGATGAACTGAAGCTGTTGAAGCAGTTTATTCCGCCTATTGAGCAAAGGCGTATGGACTTATTGACCAAAGCGGCTATGTACACTTCTTTGAAAGTACTTTCGGAAGCCGGCATTCATTCGCCGGATGCCATTATTGTAGCGACTTCACACGGAATGCTGACTAACAGTGAAAAGATTCTGCAAAGCATTGATACTTTGGGTGAAGATAGTGTCAGCCCTACGCTTTTTATGCAAAGTACACATAATACCCTGGCCGGAATCCTGGCTGTACGTTTGAAATGTCATGGTTATAACATGACGTATGTGCAAGGTGAGGATTCTTTGCGGTGGGCAATAGCGGATGCACGGATGCTTATAACTGAAGGCAAGGCTAAGGTGGTGCTTGTAGGATGTCATGATGAATGTACCGGACAATATGCTTCGTTCCTTAAACGTGCCGGGAAAAAGGAATTGCCATGCATCAGTTCAAAGAGTTTGGTTATAGTGAAAAAAGATAATAAGTAGACAGCTATGAATTTCGGACTTTTCCCTTTGGCGGTTATTCAGAGTATCTTGCTTACGTTAGGGCAAGTTACCTTGAAGTTTGGATTGATGAGAATGGAGCCTTTCGGCTGGACCAGATCATTTTGGATTTCGGTCTTTGCCAATTGGCAATTTGCTTTGAGCGGCATTTGTTTTGGTGCAGCCAGTTTGCTTTGGATGTATATTCTTAAACATTATCCGTTAAGTTCATCTTATCCATTGGTGAGTTTAAGCTATGTCTTCGGGCTGTTGGCTGCAATGGTCTTTTTTCAGGAAGAAGTAGACTTCTATAAATGGTTAGGAGTGTCTTTAATTGTGTTAGGTTGTTTTATTATAGCGAATTAGTTAAATTTTATACTCTATGAATAGATTCTTGTTATGGCTCGTATGCTGTTTGTCGCCACTTGCTTTTTGGGGTCAGGAGATATCCAAAGACGCGATAATTAAAGAGATAAGTAGGTCTGCTGCAACCATTAAAACCATGCAGTGTGATTTCGTTCAGACCAAACGCATGAAGATGTTGGGCAGTGAATTGGTATCAAAAGGAAAAATGAGCTGTTCGCAGCCGGATAAATTGAGGTGGGAATATCTTTCGCCTTATACCTATACGTTTGTTTTATACAAGAATAAGGTGATGATGAAGAAAGGGGAGCGTACAGACGTCATTGATGTAAACAGTAATCGGATGTTTAAGGAAATTGCAGCCATTATGTTGAACAGTGTACTTGGGAATTGTTTCTCGGACAAGAGTTTTGAAGTGGATGCTAAACAGGAAAACGGACAGTATGTAGCGACATTGTTACCGATGAAAAAAGAAATGAAGATGATGTTCTCGCGTATTGTGCTTCATTATGATAAAGTGCAATCCATGGTTCATGAGGTAGAACTGTATGAAAAAAACGGTGACAATACTACGATTACACTGACTCATGTACGTAAGAATGAACCTATTGATGAAAAAATATATGATGTTGAATAGCCTGAAGTCTAGGATTGTTATTCTTGTCTTATGCTTTGGGGCTGTGTGCCAATGGGCAGCAGGACAGTCGTTCCCGGAAAAGGAAGGTGAACGTGTATATTATGATTTTTCGATGCGCAGGTCGGATATGGAGTTGAGTGGTATCTGTATCTTGCTTTGCAGTGGAGATACGGTGAAGGCAAGTATTGTAAATAATTTCGGAGCTACATTGATTGATTATTCTTATGATACGAAAAAGTCGAAAATAAAATTGCATTATGTTTTTGAAAAGCTGAACAAATGGTATATACGGCGTGTGTTGAAGCGGAATTTGAAGAAGATAATGTTAGCGATGCGTTCTGGAGAAAGTTCATATAAGGATGTAAGGCATAAACTGAGTTATACTTTTATTTTAAACCATGATATTGAGAAATAATTTATATACGGTTATCCGTAAAGAGGAAACATCTGGAGGCATTTCGTATGTTATCCGGTTGAATCCTGACCATTTTATATATGAGGCACATTTTCCTGGCGAACCTGTGACTCCGGGGGTATGTATCTTGCAGCTGGCTCAAGAGTTGCTTGCACTGGAAATAAATGAACATTTGGAGCTGAAGAAAATAAAAAATGCAAAGTTTACTGCGGTGATTTCACCAGACCAGTTGACGGAATTAACAGTAGCCTTTCCTTCGATAGAAATCGGTAAGGAAGAAGTTGCATGCCAGTGTGTGATAAGTAACATACAGCTTGATTTGGTTTATGCTAAGTTGTCTATCATTTGTCGGAAGCATGAGAGATACGAATTATAACCAACTTGACGAATTATGCGACCGTGGCATTTGCATAATCATACCTACTTATAATAATGAAAAGACTATCGTGGAGGTGGTGCAACGGGCTATGGAGCAATGCCGTGATGTGATTGTCGTCAATGATGGCAGTACGGATGCCACTACGGAATTGCTTCATGCCGTAAAGGGTATTACTCTTGTTGAATATGATAACAATAAAGGCAAGGGAAAAGCTTTGCAGCTAGGCTTTAGGAAAGCTCTTGAAATGGGTTTTTCGTATGCCATTACATTGGATGCCGACAACCAGCATTATCCGGAAGATATACCTGTGTTGCTTGAAGCCAATAAGAAATATCCGGGTTGCTTTGTTTTAGGGCGGAGGAATTTGTCTGGGGTAGAACGTTCTTTCGGAAGTAAGTTTGCAAATGTTTTCAGCAATTTCTGGTTTTGTGTGCAGACATTGCAGTATGTTCCGGATACCCAGACCGGTTATCGGTTATATCCCTTGCACAAACTTTACGGAATCAATGGGCTGACATCACGTTACGAGGCAGAACTGGAGTTGCTGGTCTTTGGAGCCTGGCGTGGTGTGAAAATTGTATCGGTTCCGGTGCGTGTCTATTATCCTCCTCGCGAAGAACGGGTGAGTCATTTTAGGCCAGGTAAGGACTTTTTTCGGATTTCGGTCTTGAATACGTTTTTGTGCCTGTTGGCTTTGGTATATGGATGGCCTTTAGCTGCATGGAGAGGATTAAGGATATTGGTTAGTACGCTCTTAGCCTTGTTGTTCTTCTTGGTAGGAACATTACTGGTGATTACTCCATTTTCGTTGTGTTATGTGGCTTTATCTAAAGTCGTAAAGTTGGATTTCAGTGCGATTCGTAAGCTTCTTCATGTATTTGGTTCTTTAACAGTCAGAATGCTTCCACTCATAGGGGTAAAGACGCGCATCATGAACCAATCTTTTGAAGATTTTTCAAAACCTGCCATGATAATCTGCAATCATCAAAGCCATTTGGATTTGATGTTGCAGTTGAGCCTGACATCTAAGATTGTATTTCTGACTAATGATTGGGTTTGGAAAAGCCGTTATTTTGGCTTTGTCATACGTCATGCCGAATATTACCCTATATCGGCAGGTATTGATGTGATTCTGCCTAAATTGAAGACATTGGTAGAGCGTGGCTATTGTATTTCTGTCTTTCCGGAAGGAACCCGTTCACCGGACGGACAAATCGGGCGGTTTCATAAGGGGGCTTTCTATATAGCCGAGCAATTGAAGCTTGATATTCTTCCACTGGTAATTTATGGTGCAAACAGGGTATTGCCTAAAAAAGGAAAATATATGCGGACCGGCAATATTCTTTTCTCTATCGGTGAACGGATTAGTCCCGTAAAACAAAGGGAAATAGCTGAATCCATTTTGCAGAGAGCAAAACTGTTCAGGCAGTTTTATGTAAATTCTTACCATAAGATTTGTAATAAATACGATCAGAATGCTTAACAAGGAGGTGATTGTTATTGGTGCCGGACTTGGCGGACTTTTTTCGGCTGCGTTGCTTTCGAAAGAAGGCATGAAAGTGACTGTTATTGAAAAAAACAGGAAGCCGGGTGGGGGAATGCAAAGTTACAACCGTAAAGGTGCTGTGTTTGATACCGATATGCATGTGATAACAAGCATGTTTGAAGGGGGGAGCGTATACAGGTTGTGCCGCTACCTGGGTATTTTGAATGATATTTGTATTGAAAATGTCGCTGATGGCATTTCTGATAAAATATATGTGGCAGAAGACAATTCTGTGTATAACATATCGGCAGGAAGGGAGGGATTCATGCAGTCTTTGTTGCATTATTTCCCTGATGAGGAGCACGACATCTGTGCATATGTAAAGGCATTGGATGCAATAACCGATGAGATGGATTTATTCTTGTTGCGTAATTCCAGACAAAACGTGTTTGTACAGAATGCAGACTTTTTTATGCCGGTCGACCAATTTATATCCAAGTATATCCATAACCTGAAATTGCGTCGCCTTCTGGCATACATGAATGTGCTTTATGCTGGAGATTGTAAGATAACTCCTGCTTATCTTCATGCCGTGATAGCTGTTCTGTTGCAAAAAGGGGTCAGCCGGTTCAAAGGAGGAACATACCGTTTTGTTGAAGTCTTGGTTCGTTTTATTCAGGCACATGGGGGTACGGTTATAACAGGTGAAGGGGTTTCCGACATCATTGTGGAAGGAGATAAAGTGAAGTATGTGAAGACAGATGCCGGCCGTGTCCTGTCTGCCGATGTATATATTTCATCTATACATCCGGCTGTTTTA
This sequence comes from Bacteroides sp. An269, assembly GCF_002159755.1. Classification (NCBI taxonomy): domain Bacteria; kingdom Pseudomonadati; phylum Bacteroidota; class Bacteroidia; order Bacteroidales; family Bacteroidaceae; genus Bacteroides; species Bacteroides sp. An269. The sequence goes on along the minus strand of NZ_NFJG01000053.1, from coordinate 8,200 downwards.
TTGGACTTGTTGTCTGATAGATTTGCAGTATCAAAATCTTATTATGCTCAATTGCAAGGAACAGAAGATTCATGTTCTGCATTTATTCTCAATATCAAACTCAAGAAAGATTCGTTTCCTTATATGCGTTATTCCAGTTACTACTTTGAGAGTTATGAGAGTGTATGGAGTGCCAACCGCAAAGGGGCTATCACGAAATTTATGTTCTTGACTCCCCCGGTGCAGGATCAGGGAGAATATGCGCATACTTTATGCATTACGGTTCCTATGGACTGGAATGAGGTGGTTGCTTGGGAAAACTCAACGATTGGGAAACGCAGTAAAAGTTATTATGAGTGGAAAGATAAGGTAGCTGAAACGGTTTTGAGCAAAATGGAAAGATTGTTTCCTTTTTTTAGAGAAGTTATCGCATTGGTAGATACGGCTTCGCCTCTTACGATTCGTGACCATACAGGAGTACGGCATGGGGCTATGTGCGGATATAAGAAAGATGTAAATAATTTTATTACTTCTCATTTGCCCGTCCGTACGCGATTGTCCAATCTGTTATTGACAGGTCAGAATGTGAATATCCATGGTTTTTGTGGAGTAATCTTGACTTCGTTGCAAACTTGTGAGGAAATTTTGGGAACTAATTATATAATAGAGAAATTGCATGTTGAAGGTTAAATTGTTCATACTTGCACTGGCATTTTCCATTAAAGGCTTGTCGCAGATAAATATTTGGGAAGGTACGGCTTGTCATGCAGATGTTATATTGACTCCTTATCTTTCGCCGGGAACGGATAATCCAGCAGTAGTTATTTTACCGGGAGGCAGTTATTTTTGGCATGCCGATGTAACAGAAGGCAGAGATGTGGCATTGTGGCTGCAAAAGAACGGTATATCTGCATTTGTCTTAAAATATCGGACAGCCAAGGTACCGGCATTCCTTTTCCGGTATCGGTATATCTTTAGAGGGAACCGTTATCCGGACCCGCAAAATGACTTACGGCAAGCTTTGCGTCTGATTAGGGAGAATGCAGCACAATATGGCATAGATGTAAAACAATTGGGGGTTATGGGATTTTCAGCCGGTGGACATCTGGCAATGTCGTCCGTGGTTTTGTTCCCCAAATCGGAATGGCCGGCTTTCATTGCTTCTGTCTATCCTGTAGTTACGATGAACGCTCCTTATGTCCATAAGCGTTCCCGTCGTGCATTGTTGGGAGACAATCGGATATGCAACCGTGTATTGTGTGATTCATTATCTTTGGAACGGCATGTTCCTGTTGATTGTCCTCCAGTCTTTTTAGTCAATTGTAAAGACGATCCTACCGTTGATTATCATAATTCCGTATTGCTGGATTCGGCTTTGTCAGCTAATCATGTGCCACACCTGTATTTGCAGTATGAAACAGGAGGGCATGGATTTGGTGCATCCTCAACCAAAGGAACGGCTGAGAGCCGGGCTTGGAAAAAGGAGTTTTTAAATTGGATGAATAGTTTATTAAAATCTAAGTCAATAGCAAGATGATACGTTTTGTAATCCGATTATACGATTATATGGCTGCACATAAAAGGTTGTGTGTATTGTCTTTTGTTGCCGTTACGTTTGTTTTCCTTGTTTCGTTGGTACGTTTGGATTACAAAGAAGACATATCGGCTTTTCTTCCTGTCAGTGGAAGTGAGAAGGAAGCTCTTTCGGTTTATCAGGATATTTCGGGAGCCAATCGGATTATTGCCGTGTTCGAAAATCAATGTGACTCTGATAGCATCTCAGCTTCTCCAGAATCGGTTATTGAGGCTATAAAAGATTATGAATCAATCATCCAGGAAACGGATACCCTGCATTGGGTATGTGGTCTGACTACTCAGGTTGATTTGGAAAAATATAATGAGTTGACTAGTTATATTTATGCTCATATTCCATATTTCCTGACGTCAAAAGATTACGTCCGGCTGGATAGTTTGTTGAATACGGAGGGATTTATAAGCAGCCAGTTGGCTTTGGATAAGGAAATGCTGATGTTCCCGTCGTCTTCTCTTGTCTCGGAAAATATTTCACGTGACCCGTTGCATCTGTTTACACCTGTTTTGCAGTCATTGCAGACAATGAACGGAACGGCTTCTTTTGAAACTTATGATGGTTATATCTTTACGCCGGAAATGAATAAGGCTGTCGTGATGATGTATTCTCCGTTTGGGAATAGTGAAACGCAACACAATGCGCTCCTGGTGGATTATCTGTCATCTGTGGCTGATTCGCTGAAGATTTTACACCCCACGGTGAAGGTTCATCATACCGGTGGTCCCGTTATTGCTGTTGGTAATGCGAAACAGATAAAAAGTGATAGCCTTTTGTCGGCATCCATTGCCATCATTTTGATTCTTGTATTGCTTTTATATGCGTTGAAACGGTTTTATCACTTGTTTCTGATAGCCGTGTCTATTTTGTGGGGTTGGGTTTTTGCCATGGGGATGCTGTCGTTTATTTATAAGGACATATCTCTGATTGTGGTAGGGATATCCAGTATTATATTGGGTATAGCCATTAACTATCCCCTTCATCTGATTGCCCATTTATCAGCAACAACCAGTATCCGGAGCGCATTGCGTGAAGTTGCTGCTCCATTGATTATTGGCAATGTTACGACGGTAGGTGCCTTTTTGGCATTGATTCCTTTGGATGCTGTTGCATTGCGTGACTTAGGACTTTTCAGTACTTTCCTTTTAATAGGCACTATCTTGTTTGTAATCATGTATTTGCCTCATGTCCTCCGTAATAAGGTGCGTGTGAAGGAGGATTCCGGTGAGAAAGCTACTGAGGCACCTTTTGAATGGGCTGGCAAGTTGTCGTTTAAGGGGAGTCCGTTGGTTTTGCTGGTATTATTGGTGCTGACCCTTGTATTGGGGTATTTCAGTCTGTCGACACGTTTTGATGCTAATCTGGCAAATATCAATTATATGACAGAAGAGCAGCGGAAAGATATGCAGTATTTCCAACAGCTGGCATCTGATGAGGATAACGATTTGGAATCGGTATATGTGGTTTCGAAAGGTTCTTCTTTCGATGAGGCTTTATCTTTCCATTCTGCCATACAAGACTCTTTGGCAAGTTTGGTGCACCCTGCAAAAGGTGAACGTTTATATTCCTGTACACGTTTCTTTTGTTCGAAGGATGAACAGTTGGAGCGTTTGTCTTTGTGGCATCAATTTATAGATACTCATCGGAACAAGCTTTTCGATGAGTTCAGAGAGGCGTGTAGCCAGGAAGGTTTTGTTGAAGAGGCGTTTGTGCCGTATTTTGATATTTTATGTGCTGATTATGCGGGAACCTTGCCGGATAAAGCCGGTTTATTAAAGCATATTTCGGATTCGTATATCAGTATAGACAGTATATCCGGCACTTACAAGGTCGTTGATGTCCTGTCGGTTGATAAAGAGCGTGTGTATGCTATTGAAGAACAGGTATCAGACTGGAAAAATGCTCATTATTTCAGTTTTGACATCCAAGGCATGAACAGTGCTTTGGCCAATCATTTGTCTGATAATTTCAACTATATCGGTTGGGCTTGCGGTATGATTGTCTTTTTGTTTTTATGGTTTTCGTTCGGCAGGATTGAATTGGCATTGCTGGCTTTTTTACCGATGGCTGTCAGTTGGATTTGGATTTTGGGTATTATGGGCATTTTCGATATCCATTTTAATATTGTCAATATCATCCTTGCCACATTTATATTCGGACAAGGAGACGATTATACCATTTTTATTACAGAGGGATGTTGTTATGAATATGCTTACCGCAAGAAACTGTTGGCTTCTTACAAGAGTTCCATCATTCTTTCCGCACTGATTATGTTTATAGGTATAGGTACGTTGATATTTGCGAAACATCCTGCATTGCATAGTCTGGCAGAGGTGACAATTATCGGTATGTTTTCGGTGGTGCTTATGGCGTTTGCATTACCTCCGATTGTTTTCAATTGGATGGTAAGGCAAAAAGGTACTTACCGGCGTCGTCCGCTCACTCTTTCTGCTTTGGCAAGAACCTGGTTTTGCGGAATGTGGTGGTTGTGTCAATTGTTGGTCGGTTATCTGGCAGGAGGATTGCTTTTCTTATTCGTCAAGAGAAAAGTTCGGAGGCAAAGGGTGCTGAACCGGTTTGTAAGCTGGGTACACCGCATAGACCAGCATTTAATACCTGGGGTGCGTTATTCGCTGCGTAATCCTTACCGGGAAGATTTCGGAAAGCCTGCTATTATCATCTGCAACCATCAATCTCTGCTTGATCCGATGTGCTTGATGGCATTAAGTCCTAAGATACTTATCGTTGCCAATACGCATTCCAGTCATAATCCTGTTATTCGATTTATGTTCCGCTGGTTGGGCTTCTATACGATAGACCAGAACAATTTTAGGGCATGGCAAGACAGTTCTTTGCAACGTGATATCCATGTATTCCGTCATTATGTGGAACAAGGCTATAGCATAGCTGTATTTCCAGAAGGCATACGGAATGCGAAGTCTTCGATTTTGCGTTATCATAAGGGAGCTTTCTATCTGGCGCACGAACTAGGCATTGACATATTGCCGGTCATTATCCATGGGATGAATAACATCATGCCGCTGTATAGTTTTACCGCTCATCCGGGCAGGCTTACCGTTTGCATAGAGCAACGCATTACCTTATCGGATACATTACGGGGAGAAACCTATGCGGAAACGACAAGATTGGTACACCGCTTTTTCATTGAAAGATACGAGCATTTATGCAAAGAACTGGAAACCTCTTCTTATTATAAGAACCTGGTGCTGGAAAGATACATGTACAAGGGAACGGACGTATTTAGGATGGTAAAGGCAAATATGAGGAAATATGGCAATTATGCCCAATGGGTGGATAATTTGCCTTTGGATGTAAAGACTGTATATGTCAAGCATAGCGGTTGGGGGGAATTTCCTTTGTTGTTGGCATTGGTCAATCCCAATGTTTCGGTTGTAGCGTTTGAGTCGAATGAAGAAAAAAGGACTTTGGCGTATTATAGTGCAGACGGAATTGTTTCAAATTTGTTATATACAGATAATTTGTCTATCTTTGAGAACGCAAAGGATGAACCGCAATCAGTGGTTTATGATGCAAATAATCTGATGGTCTGATGTATATGAGAATTTGTTTCTTTATAGGGATAGTCTTTTTCTGCAGCTTGAGGATGATGGGGCAGGTAGAAGGGATTGTAATTCATCCCGACCATTCTGTGACCTTTACTTTTAAAGCTTCTCATGCAAGGATTGTCCAGATAGCCGGGTCTATGTTTGCCCAGCGTAATAGGATTAAAACTCCTATCGGTTCTTTCTCGAAAGAATCAAAGAAGAAAATGAAACGGGAAGGAGACTTCTGGACCTATACGACCGCTCCTTTGCCTTCCGAATTTTATACCTACCGTTATTTCGTGGATGAAGATACGATTTACCTGGATAGGAACAATCCGAACCGGGTGAGGGATATTGATAAAGAATTCAATTATTTTATCATTGGGGGAGGCATTGCCGATAATTATGCTACCCGGAATGTCAGGCACGGTACATTGCATCATGTATGGTATCCGTCTGAACTCAATGGAATGAAAAAGCGGCGCATGACCATATACCTTCCGGCGGCTTATAGCTCGGGTAAATCGTCTTATCCAGTTTTGTATTTGCTGCATGGTTCGGGGGGTGATGAAGATTCTTGGACAGCTTGCGGAAGGGCTATGCAGATATTGGACAATCTGATAAGCCAAGGGCTTTGCCGGCCAATGATTGTAGTGATGCCTAACGGGAATGTCACATTGGCCGCTGCGCCTGGAAGCGATCCGGCTCATCCGGATGTCCAGCCTGATGCCAATAATGTGGCATCGATGTTCGGGAAGTTTGAAAAATCTTTTGTAAAAGAAATCGTCGGTTATGTAGATGCCCATTACCGGACAATAAAGAACAAGGATGGGCGTGCCATAGCAGGTTTGTCGTTGGGAGGATTGCATACGCTGTATATTTCGTTGAACAATCCGGAGGTGTTTGATTATATCGGCCTGTTTTCAGCACAGACCACCAATGCGTTGAATAATAAAAGGATTCAGGGCATGAGGGGCATCAATGATGCTTGGAACGACCTTAAAAGTATTTTGCCTTTTATCGGGAACCGAGGTTTGGATAAAAAGATATCTTCGTTGACGGAAGGTGCCAATAACGGCGATTTAGCAATCTATGAACACATGCAGGAAAAAATGGAACGTTTGTTTGCTGATCCTCCGGCACTTTATTATATTGCCGTGGGAAAGGATGATTTTACAAAGAAATTGAATGATGATTTGCGCGAATTGTTGGATGCAAATGCTTATCCCTATGTTTACCATGAGACGGATGGTGGGCATACATGGGAAAACTGGCGCAAATATCTGGTTGATTTTTTACCAAAACTATTTAAATAGGATATGAAAGAGCGTATTCGGACATTGCTTGAAGCAGAACTCCCGATTGTGGATTTTGATTCAGAATTTTTATTTAGCGAGTTGGATTCTTTAGGTGTAGTTACCATATTGATGATTCTTTCTCAAGAGTTTGGTATAGAGTTGGAATCCCGTGATGCCACACCTAAAAACTTCAGGTCGCTGGATACGTTGGTAGAACTGGTTGAGCGTAAACTGTCGGAGAAACATGACAAAGCTTGACGATTATTTGATACGCCATGCAGAGGAAAGGCCGGAGCATGATGCTTTGGTCTGTGGAACTGAATGTATTAGCTACGCCCGGTTATACGAACGTGTAAGGGAAGAAGCGGCGATATGGGCGTCTGTAAGCGGAAAGGCCGTTGTTGTCCGGGCTACTCAGTCGGTTGGTTTCATTGTGACTTATTTGGCGGTCCACTTGGCGGGCAAAACCGTTGTACCGTTAGAGAATGATATACCAGACGTCCGTATGGAACATATTGAACAGCAGGTAAGGGACAATGATATTCCGGAGGATGTCGCTGATATCCTTTTTACTACGGGTACTACCGGTGAACAAAAAGGAGTGATGATTAGTCATCGTGCCATTGTGTCGAATGCAGAAAATCTTATCGGGTCACAGGGGTACACCGATGAGACCGTATTCGTAATCAGCGGTCCTCTGAACCATATCGGAAGCCTTTCTAAAATTTGGCCTGTCATCATGCTGGGTGGAACTATTATTATTACCGAAGGCATGAAAAACATGGATGCTTTTTTATCCGCATTCGAGTATCCTTCTTTCAGGCTTGCATCTTTTTTGGTTCCGGCAAGTTTGCGTATGCTGATTCAGTTTGCTTCCGGAAAATTAAGTGCTTTGGCAGGTAAGATAGATTTTATCGAAACCGGAGCGGCACCGATGTCTCAATGTGACATGCTGGTTTTGCGTGAGTTGTTGCCGCATACCAGGCTTTATAATACCTATGCCTCGACAGAAACGGGTATTGTTTCTACGTATGATTATTCATGCAACGAGTGCATTGCAGGATGTTTGGGATATCCCATGAAGCATGCTTCGGTTTTTATAACGGAAGCAGGTTCGGTGGCATGTAAAGGGCCTATGCTCATGACGGGTTACATAGGCGAACCGGCTCTTACACATTCTGTTTTGCATGAAGAGGCGTTATATACGTCAGATTTAGGTTTTATCGATTCCAAGGGACGTCTGAACCTTCAGGGGCGCATGGATGATGTGATAAATATCGGCGGTTATAAAATCTCTCCTGTCGAAGTGGAAAATCAGGTTTTGGCATATCCTGGTATAAAAGAATGCATTTGTATCTGTGCGGAGCATCCGGTTATCGGGCAAGTATTGAAGCTTCTTTATGTAATAGACGAAACTCCGGATTTTAGCCAGAAACAATTGGTTAAATTCCTGAAGAGTAATTTGGAGGCGCATAAACTTCCTTTCCTTTATGAACGGGTAGACAAAATAGAAAGAACCTATAATGGAAAGATTAACCGGAATTATTATAGGATATGAATGAATAGTCTGTCTCGTCCATCACGGCAAGGATGGTTCCTTTGGTCAGTCCCGAATGGTTGGCGATTTGTTCGGTCAGCTTCTCGAACGTAACCGTCCCTTTCGACACGATTTTAGGGTAAAGGCGTGGTGTGGTGTCTTCCGCATTGGCAGAAGGCACAGGCAAGAAATCATAAAGAGCATCCATGATAATATGATACATTAAGGTTTA
>NZ_NFJG01000052.1:0-26967 GCF_002159755.1 Bacteroides sp. An269 | reverse complement strand
TGACGAAGAACAGGAGCGAAAAGGACCAAAAAATCGCCCAAAGCACACACGAAAACAGATACATCAAGCCAAGAAAAACTTTTTGGAGAAATTCAAAACAGCTTCTAAGCCTCCTGCGCCAGCAAGACTTCCATCAAGGCAATATCCATATTCACCTCCCCTTGCATGAGGTATTTCTCACGAATGTTCACGACGCTGCGGTATATAGTTTCGGCCTTTTCCCTGTCGTGTTCCTGATACAAAGCCAGTGCGAAAAGTTGACGCTGTTTCGAAGAACTGACACGACTATATAGGTGAATATAACGCAGCAATTTATCAGTCGCAAGTTCACCGGCACGTTCCTTCCTCCCAGTTACCAAAGCTGTAAAAAGCAGCTCAGCATCCGTTTCTTGTTGCAAAATACCTATCAGTTCGGAGCTATGGCTCTTGACATCTTCCAAAAGACGATAAGCGTCCTCCCACTCTTCCCGATCTAGCAGGCGGGACACGTTCATCAGTCCGATTGTCGCTTGCAGAATGTCTTTGTAATCTATCGTTGCCGCATCTTGCTTGAACCATTCTTCGGGCATATCTTTCGGACGCATCCCTTCTTGTATCAGCGCATTTATACGAAGTTGCAATATCAGAGCATGCTTCGTTGCCGGATTATGTCTCAGCAAACGCAATGTATAAGCATCGTTCCCTATTCCACCCAGCTTCATCGGAACACCATTTGTCACTCCCAAAAACAATCCGATTATTACCCAAAACACCAGAAAAACCGATAACATGAAAGGCAAATCCTCCATCCACAATAAAAATCCCAAAGCCACAAGGGCAGTCAAAATGTTCATCATTACACCACCCATGTTATATCCGCATACCGGAATCTCTTCCTCAGGTCTATCAGGCGGAGCCAACAAGCATTGCCCTCCGGTACCTGCCACACTGAAACGTTTCAAGACCCATTTACCATCCTTGCGTATCCACGTGAAATTAAAGATACGGAACGACACGAAACGATACCCCGAAGCCAATCCGCATATCAGGTGTCCTGCCTCGTGCAAAGTAACCTGCAAGAATAGGGTTATCAGAAAAAAGCATATAAACAAGAGTGGGAAACCAATAACTTCTGCTATATGCAGTCTGAAGAGTTTCCCGAAAAATGCAGCCAAGGTCATATCGGTAAACAGGGCTATACCTGCTCCACTTACCATCACCCCCAATAAAATTCCTATAAGGAACATGCCTACCAGTTTCAATGCCTGTTTCATAGATATAAAGATTATTTTTCTGGAGCAAAAATAACACATTTTCCAAGAACTTCAGCCAATAAAAAAGGGATATACCCAAAAGCATATCCCTTTTTCTGATATAAAGAAGAAATTATTTATTGTTCTTTCCTTCCAACTGTTCCTTCAATGCTGCCAAAGCATCGATATCACCCAAAGTAGTAGAAGCAGCCTGGTTCTGAATCATCGGAGTTTCTTCCTTCTTAGCTGCACGCTTAGCTTTCTTTTCTGCCTTTTCTTCTGCTTTCTGAGCATCTTCGAAGATACGGCTGTGAGACAAGATAATGCGTTTAGCGTCCTTATTGAATTCGATGACCTTGAACGGAAGCTTTTCATCGAGCTGAGCTTGAGATCCGTCTTCTTTTACCAGGTGTTTCGGAGTTGCGAAACCTTCTACACCGTAAGGCAATGCGATAACGGCACCCTTATCCAGCATTTCGATGATGCGTCCTTCGTGTACCGAACCTACTGTAAATACGGTTTCGAATACATCCCACGGATTTTCTTCCAATTGCTTGTGACCCAAGCTCAGGCGACGATTTTCCTTGTCGATTTCCAGAACTACTACATCGATGTCTGCACCGATCTGAGTGAATTCTGACGGATGTTTGATTTTCTTCGTCCAAGACAGGTCAGAGATGTGAATCAATCCGTCTACACCTTCTTCGATTTCTACGAATACGCCGAAGTTGGTGAAGTTGCGTACCTTAGCCGTGTGCTTAGAGCCTACGGGGTATTTCTCTTCAATCGTTTCCCATGGATCCGGTTTCAGCTGCTTGATGCCCAAAGACATCTTGCGTTCGTCGCGGTCGAGTGTCAGGATAACGGCTTCGATTTCATCGCCTACCTTCATGAAGTCCTGAGCCGAACGCAAGTGTTGCGACCAAGACATTTCTGATACGTGAATCAGTCCTTCTACGCCCGGAGCGATTTCAACGAATGCTCCGTAATCAGCCATAACGACAACTTTGCCTTTCACATGGTCGCCTACCTTCAAGTTCGGATCGAGGCTGTCCCATGGATGCGGAGTCAGTTGCTTCAAGCCCAAAGCGATGCGTTTCTTTTCGTCATCGAAGTCGAGGATAACTACATTCAGTTTCTGATCCAACTGAACGACTTCATGCGGATCGCTTACACGACCCCACGACAAGTCGGTGATGTGGATCAAACCGTCTACGCCGCCCAAGTCGATGAATACGCCGTAAGAAGTGATATTCTTGACAGTACCTTCCAGTACCTGGCCTTTTTCGAGCTTGCTGATAATTTCTTTCTTCTGTTGTTCCAGTTCGGCTTCGATAAGCGCCTTGTGCGAAACAACCACATTCTTGAATTCCTGATTGATTTTTACAACCTTGAATTCCATCGTCTTGCCTACGAACACATCGTAGTCGCGGATAGGTTTCACATCAATTTGCGAACCCGGCAAGAATGCTTCGATGCCGAATACGTCTACAATCATACCGCCTTTCGTACGGCACTTGATGTAACCCTTGATAATTTCTTCGTTTTCGAGCGCTGCGTTGACACGGTCCCAAGAGCGTGTAGCACGCGCTTTCTTGTGCGACAAGATCAGCTGTCCTTTCTTGTCTTCCTGGTTTTCGATGTACACTTCTACAGTGTCGCCCACCTTCAGGTCGGGATTGTAGCGGAATTCGCTCAGCGGAATAATACCGTCTGACTTGTAGCCGATGTTCACTACAACCTCACGTTTGTTCATTGCGATTACGGTACCGTCAACCACCTCATGGTCGCCTACCTTGTTCAAGGTGTTGTCATAAGCCTTTTCTTGTTCTTCTTTGCTTATGCTTGATGCTGACTCACCGCTCTCATAAGCATCCCAATTGAAATCTTCAATGGGCTTTACGTCTTTTAAGTTTTCCATTAAGTTTAAATAATTGTTTTGTAAATAACTAATTGTGTTAGACTTTATATTGATCTAAATCGGGTGCAAAGGTATAACAAATTCCTGAAAGTGAAAACTTTTAACCGTTTTTTTAATCCTCCAGCGAATATTCTATTGTCGTAACCACCCGCACCTTCTTTATATAAGGAGTATTGGCATCGCGGTCGCTGATGCTGAACTGCCCCTGACTGGCATGTCTGATCTTGCCCAGTTCGCTTTCTGAATCTTTGGCAAACTTTTCGGCTGCCTCACGGGCATTCTTGGTAGCTTCTTCTATCATGCCCGGTTTGATTTTGTTCAGACTGGTATATTCGTATGACACATTATACCGATAGTCGCCTCCCGTGATGGCAATCCCACGTTTCAGTAATTCTCCCTGTTCACTGATAAGCTTACGCACCAGGTCCACCTTCATCGAAGTAACGGTGATAACCGAAGTCACATTATAACGGTACGGTGTATCATTATTATTACTATACCGTTCCGCCTTCAGGTCGATGATTTCAGGAGCATTGACACTGATTTCCGTTTCGGCAAGTCCTTTTTCCTTCAGAAATTCCAAAATCGTCTGGTTCGAGCGTTTGATGTCATCATACAATGCTCCCAAGTCATTCCCCAAGCTCTTGTATACCAGAGGCCACGTCACCTTGTCGGCTGGAACCTCCATTTCGGCTAGTCCTTTCACGTTTACACTGCGGTCTTTTTGAGCAAATTCGCTAAATCCGTTTTTAATAAACACTCCCAACAAAAGCATACCTACAGCCAGTATAATGGCTTCCATTCTCCAGTTTTTCATACTCTTTCCTTTTAATTAAACGTTTGGTCTCTATACTGATTAAGAACAGGCAAGATACTAATAAATATGCAATATTCAAGTATCTTGCCTGTTAAATAAAACAATCAGAAGAAGAGAAATGTTCGCCCTACACCTTTACTCCGTACACATTCCGATAAATTTCGTCACGTATCTGCGGATAATATGAGTCTATCTCGTCGGCACCTGCATACATCAAGTAAAGCGGCAACCCTTTTCCTCCTGCCCGATAAGGGGGCTGATAATAATCCTGCATACATAAGCTAAAGCCGCAACGTTGGTAGAAACCGATACGACGCCGGCTCATCTCGTCATCAGGTCTTTCCACTTCCAAGACAATGACACTCCCTGCAAACTGCATCTTCAGTGCCTCCATAACCTGACGCCCATAACCACGGTTACGAATCTGGGGCGAAGTGGCAAGATGCTCGGCGTAATAAAAACCGTCCAGTTTCCATACGGTAATCACACCGATAAGTTCTTCTTTTCCGTTCTCATCCTTATCAGTCAGCAGATAACAATGAAACCGTTCGTTATAGTCCGTGTTCCAGCGTTGCCCCTCATCGTCACGGCGTTCTTCTTCGGGAAAAGACAGATGCAGCAATTTTTCTACAAAAGGGTAATGAGGATGCTGGGTGTTAATACGTGTAAAAACAAGCATAAGATTTTAAGTTTGTGAGTTTTTAAGTTTGTGAGTTTTTAAGTTTGTGAGTTTTTAAGTTTGTGAGTTTTTTACATCATGCGCGGTATATCTCTACTATGATGACATCCACAAATTCACAATGCCACGAAACGTGTGATTGTCCTCTTTATTCAGTATAAAAACGGATCAGACGTTCGAGTGCCCGTTCGCATACCGGACAGAAACAGGGAGCTTCGTTGATTTTCATCCGGCACTCAGTGGTAGGACGGTAAATGCCTTTTTTCGTATATCCGGCACCTTCGTAAACACCTACCTTGGTATAAATCTTTGCCGGATCGGTTTCCACCGGTGTAGGCACCGGAATATCTTCAGGCACCAGGTCTTTCCATTTGCTTCCGAAATCGACCAAGGTCGTGATATTAGGCTCCCACGGTTCTACCTCATAGGGATAAAGCGGACTGGGAGCCTCATCGTAGGCATACTCATCGGCAAGCCCTCCAAAACTATGCCCGAACTCATGCACCACCACAGGCTTGAACATAGCGTGATGAGCCGTCGTAAGCAAATAGGCGTTATAGATACCTCCGCCTCCATAGGTATCGGTATTGGCTAATATAATAATGTGTTCGTAAGGGATGCCGGCAAGCCAGTTATGCATTGCCTTCACCGAACGGGTCGTCAAGTAGCGGTCGGAATAAAAAGTATCGAAGTGCGAACTGACTGCCGTATTCTTCCACTCGTTCTTCCGAGGAATGCTGACCCCACTATCTTGTGAAACCGATTCTACCGCGACAACATTGAATTTATGTTTCAGCCGCTTGAATGGCTCGTGAGAAAAAATAGCCTCGCAAGCGTCTTGCGCATCCTTATAAAAAAGCTTCATCTCATCCGATGTATAGCCTTCGGCAAGGATAGCGATATCGATACACGCATCCGAAGCTCCATTCTGAAGCAAATAACGGTGTGGCGTGATTTGAGAAGTACCTCTCTGGTGGATAAGAATGTCTTCCGGATTGACTTCATGCTTCAGCACGGCACAAGGCTGATGCCGGACATCCTTCAGACGGACGGTCACAATAGCCGGATATTTAGGATATGGCAACAAGAAGGTATTCTCAAAACCACGTGTAAGCTGCTGTGCCTCTTTCTCACCCAGCCATTCCTGAAACAAACTGGAAAAGGAAGTACAGTAAATCACTTTGCCACTCGCCTTGTCAACCATCGTGATATCTCCATTCCCTTCCAAGGGAAGACGATCGAGCGCATGTCGCCTCCCCGCCCATCCGGGAAGTGAAACCAATTCATCAAGGCTGATGACCTGCTTGCTGGCATCTCCATTGAACAAATAATCAACACGAAGTGTTTTGTCGATGAAATAGTCATCGAAACTTTGGGCCTCTGCTCCATTCCACCAAAAGAGCAAAGCCAAGAGTGTAAACATAATTCTTTTTCTCATGACGCATCTGTTTTTAGTACGCAAAGATAAGACTATCTGGCAAATTCATGCTAAAAACTTGAGAAAAGTTAGTCGCATATAGGCATTTGAAAGAAAAATCATTATATTTGTATCAAACTAAAATAAAATAAATGGGACATCATCAATTAGACAAATTAGACGAACAGATTCTGCGATTAATAGCAGATAATGCACGTATTCCGTTTTTAGAGGTCGCCCGAGCTTGCAATGTATCGGGTGCAGCCATTCATCAGCGCATTCAAAAGCTGACCAATCTAGGTATCCTGAAAGGTTCCGAGTTTATTATAGATCCAGAAAAAATAGGTTACGAAACATGTGCCTATATCGGTCTGTATCTGAAAGACCCTGAACAATTCGATTCAGTAACGGAAGCGTTGAAACTCATTCCCGAAGTTGTGGAATGCCACTTTACAACCGGACAATATGATTTGTTTATTAAGATTTATGCAAAAAACAACCACCATCTCCTTAACATCATCCATGACAAGCTACAGCCTTTAGGGCTTTCGCGCTCGGAAACCATCATCTCGTTCCGCGAAGCCATCAAACGGCAAATGCCTATTCAGGATCTGGTAGAAGAAGAATAAAATGAAAAATGAAGAATGAAGAATTCTCCTCCGCAGGTATTCTTCATTCTTCATTTATCTTTGATTTCCTCAAAATCAATGTATTCCCCCTCATCGCTATCAAAAACCTTCTTACGGCGCCGGGAATCCTTATCCGAATATTGCGATTCGTCATCACGACGTGTATCTTCTGTATAGGTCGTACGTTGCCGATAAGTGTCTTCGGCAGTACCGCTCCGTGTCATCTTACGTCCAAATCCGAATATCGTGCGGACAATTTTAGACAATAATACCAGCCCGATAATCAAGATTACCAGAACGAAGAAAAACAAAAATCCTAAAATATGAAACATAAGCTATTGGCTTTTGGTTTGTTTTTATCGTACAACAACCGTGCCACCGATTGTCTCTTTATGATTTTTTACGGAAAAGCAAAGACAAGATAACATACCAGATGATAACAGCTGCAAAACCACTCCACTGGAAAATCAAGAATAAAGGTATGCAGCCAATCAAAAAGATATAACTCACCTTATTATGTTGCCATGACAAATCTTTAAACTTAAGTGAAAACATCGGCAATTCAGCTACCAGCAAAAGCGACATTACCACAACCAGTACAAACAAATACACGGCATTAAAATGAGGCGAAGTAAGAAAGGCATGCTCGCCTGTCACCAGCGAACCCCAGAACAAAGCATTGGCAGGAGTAGGCATACCGATAAACGAACTGGTCTGGCGTGTATCAATATTGAATTTGGCCAAACGTAGCCCCGAGAATACAGCAACCAGAAATGCCGTATAAGGCAATACCGGACGCAGGCTCTGGATAAAATCGGGATAATGCACCTCCTGAAACAAGGCAAAAGCAATAGCTGCAGGCGCCAGACCGAAAGTAATATCATCGGCCAGCGAATCCAATTCTTTACCGATAGGAGACGAGACATGCAGTAAACGTGCCACCATACCATCGAAAAAGTCAAAAGCCGCACCGATGATAATGAAAACAAACGCCCATACATAATTGCCCTGAAAAGCCATGCATGAGACAATGCAACCCGAAAACAAGTTGCAACAAGTCAGTGTATTCGGAATGTTCCGAATCATTGCATTGGCCATTTCTGTTCCTCCTTCCTTTAATTCTTTATTTCAGTTTGGCGATAACCGTCTGATTACCGACCGTTTTCTGCCCCATCCGCACACAGATTTCTGTACCTAAAGGCAGATAGACATCCACCCGGGAACCAAACTTGATGAATCCCATATGCTCGTCTATATAACATTCTTCTCCCACTTCAGCATACGTAACGATACGTCGCGCCACAGCTCCTGCTATCTGGCGTGCCATGACCGTATGTCCTTCAGGTGTTTCAATCACAATGGTCGAGCGTTCGTTTTCGGTACTTGCCTTCGGGAGCCATGCTTTCATAAACCGTCCTTTCTGATGGGAAACATGCTTCACGGTTCCATCTACAGGATACCAGTTGGCATGTACATTAGTGATACTCATAAAAATAGAAACCATCAGCCGGCGGTCGTGAAAATATTCGTACTCGTCCACCTCTTCTACCACCACCACCTTTCCATCAGCAGGTGCAACGACAATTTTCTCCGTATCCTTATTAAAAAGACGTATCGGACAACGGAAAAAGTTGACCATCATCGAATACAAAAAAAGACTGGCTAAAGCCACGATATAAAAAGGCCATTTACACTCCAGCCCCCAATAAAGAGCTATATTTATAATAAGGAGTATGATGGCAGCGCTCACCAAGATATGGGTTCCTTCCTGATGCAGCCTAATCTTCTTTATCTTTTTTCTTATCTTATTCATACTTGAAACAATGGGTCACACTTTTATTTATCGTGCAAAAATAAAGTTAATTTATCTACCCTGCAAATAAACAACGTTCAGAATTGTGACTTTCTTTCTTTTTTTCATAAAATTCTGCCTTCTTTACAACTTTGTCTTTTGATTCTTCGCATAAACTCGGTATCTTTGGGCTGATTTTACCATATAAACTGAATTATGCAGGATTTTGTTCATTTACATGTTCACACTCAATATTCTATTCTGGACGGGCAAGCATCCATTACCCGCCTGGTAGACAAAGCCATCGGAAATGGTATGAAAGGTATTGCCATTACTGACCATGGTGATATGTTCGGTATCAAAGAGTTTTTCAATTATGTAAATAAGAAAAACGGAGCCACAAACGGAGAAATAAAAGACTTGAAGAAGAAAATAGCCGGACTGGAAAGCGGAAAGACAGAATCGGAAAACGTAGAAGCCGATTTGGCAACCTGCCGCGAACAACTGGAAGCTGCCCAAAAAAGATTGTTCAAACCAATTATCGGATGCGAAATGTATGTCGCACGCAACCGGCTGAGCGATAAAAACGGTAAACCCGACCAAAGTGGTTATCACCTGATTGTACTTGCCAAAAACCTGCAAGGTTATCACAACCTTATCAAACTGGTATCGAAAGCCTGGACAGAAGGATTCTATATGCGCCCCCGCACCGACCGGGCGGAACTTGAAAAATATCATGAAGGACTGATTGTTTGTTCTGCCTGTCTGGGAGGAGAAGTACCACGACGCATCACTGCAGGACAGTTTGCCGAAGCAGAAGAAGCTATACAATGGTACAAGAATCTGTTTGGCGATGATTATTATCTGGAGTTGCAACGCCATAAAGCTACTGTGCCACGCGCCAATCACGAAGTCTATAAATTGCAGGAAACGGTCAACAAGAAACTTATCGAGTATGCAAAAAAATACGATATCAAGCTGGTCTGCACCAACGACGTACATTTTGTTGACGAAGAAAATGCTGAAGCACACGACCGGTTGATATGCCTGAGCACAGGCAAAGACCTGGACGACCCTAAACGCATGCTTTACACCAAACAAGAGTGGATGAAGACGCGCGAAGAGATGAACGCCATCTTCAGCGATGTGCCCGAAGCACTGGCCAACACCTGTGAAGTATGCGATAAGGTTGAATTTTATTCAATAGACCATGCTCCGATTATGCCGACTTTTGCCATTCCGGAAGATTTCGGTACAGAAGAAGAGTATCGTAAAAAATATACTGAAAAAGACCTGTTCGACGAATTCACGCAAGACGAAAACGGGAACATTGTCATGAGTGAAGCCGATGCCAAAGCAAAAATAGACCGACTGGGAGGTTACGAAAAATTATACCGTATCAAACTGGAAGCAGACTATCTGGCAAAACTTGCTTACGAAGGTGCCCGCCGACGCTACGGTGATGAGCTGAGTGAAGAAGTAAAGGAACGTATCAAATTCGAACTGCACATCATGAAAACCATGGGTTTCCCCGGATACTTTCTGATTGTGCAAGACTTCATTTCGGCCGCACGTAATCTGCTGGATGTTTCCGTAGGACCCGGACGTGGTTCAGCGGCAGGTTCGGCTGTAGCATACTGTCTGGGCATTACACAGATTGACCCTATTAAATATGACTTGCTGTTTGAACGTTTCTTAAATCCTGACCGAATCTCATTGCCTGATATTGACGTCGATTTTGACGATGATGGTCGAGGACGCGTTTTAAACTGGGTAACAGAAAAATACGGACAAGAGAAAGTAGCACATATCATCACTTATGGAACCATGGCTACCAAACTTGCCATCAAAGATGTTGCACGAGTGCAAAAGCTTCCTCTTTCCGAGTCTGACAGGCTATGTAAACTGATACCCGACAAGATTCCAGACAAAAAGCTGAATCTCCCGAATGCCATTGCTTATGTCCCCGAACTGCAGGAGGCAGAGGTTTCTCCGAACCCAATCCTGCGTGACACAATCAAATATGCAAAGATGCTGGAAGGCAATGTACGCAATACAGGGGTACACGCATGTGGTACAATCATCTGCCGCGATGACATCACCGACTGGGTGCCAGTAAGTACAGCTGATGATAAAGAAACCGGCGAAAAGATGCTGGTGACTCAATACGAAGGGTCTGTTATCGAAGAAACAGGACTAATCAAGATGGACTTCTTAGGTCTGAAAACCCTGTCTATCATCAAAGAAGCCCTTGAAAACATCCGTCACAGCAAGGGAATACAACTGAATATAGACGAAATTCCGATTGACGACCCTGCTACCTATAAATTATATAGCGACGGACGGACCATCGGTACATTCCAGTTCGAGTCCGCCGGTATGCAGAAATATCTCCGTGAACTTCAGCCTTCCACTTTTGAAGACTTGATTGCCATGAATGCCCTGTATCGTCCGGGACCGATGGATTATATTCCAGACTTCATCGACCGGAAACACGGACGGAAGCCAATAGAATATGACATTCCTATCATGGAAAAGTACCTGAAAGATACTTATGGCATTACAGTATACCAGGAGCAGGTGATGCTGCTCTCACGCCTGCTTGCTGATTTTACACGAGGCGAATCGGATGCCCTGCGTAAAGCGATGGGAAAGAAATTGCGTGACAAGCTGGATCACATGAAACCCAAATTTATCGAAGGGGGAAAGAAAAACGGACACGACCCGAAAACCCTTGAAAAGATTTGGGCTGACTGGGAGAAATTCGCTTCGTATGCATTCAACAAATCGCACGCTACATGCTACTCGTGGGTAGCCTACCAGACAGCTTATCTGAAAGCCAATTATCCGTCTGAGTACATGGCTGCAACCATGAGCCGAAACATTTCAAATATCACCGAAATTACCAAACTGATGGATGAATGTAAGGCTACAGGCATCAATGTACTGGGACCGGATGTAAATGAAAGTAACCTGAAATTCTCGGTAAACTACCACGGAGACATCCGGTTCGGACTAGGTGCCATCAAAGGAGTAGGCGAATCAGCTGTACAAAGCATTTTGTCAGAACGGGAAAAAAACGGACCGTTCAAAAACATCTTCGATTTCGTGCAACGTGTCAACCTGTCGGCTTGCAACCGCAAAAACATTGAAAACCTGGCATTGGCAGGCGGGTTTGATAGCTTTACAGATATCAAACGTGAAGATTTCTTTATGAAAAACGCCAAAGAAGAAACGTTCACCGAAGTACTGGTACGTTATGGTAACCGGTACCAGCTGGACAAAGCAGCTACGGCCAATTCTCTGTTTGGTGGTACCGAAGAAATAGAAATAGCAACTCCGGAAATCATTTCCGCACCGACATGGAGCGATTTGGAACGCTTGAATAAAGAACGTGAACTGGTAGGTATCTACCTTTCCGCCCATCCGCTTGACGAATATGCTGTCATACTGGAAGATGTATGCAATACGCACATGATACAACTGGCAGACCTGACACCACTGCAAAATCATGACCTGACCATGGGAGGTATCGTTACTGGTGTACGCGAAGGATATACCCGTACAGGAAAACCCTATGGCATAGCCAAAATAGAAGACTACTCAGGAACAGGTGAATTTGCATTTTTCGGCAACGAATGGGTAGATAAAAAGAACTTTTTTGTAGAAGGTATGTTCCTTTATCTAAAAGGTAAATGCCAGCCCAAGCAATGGAAACCTGACGAATGGGAAATAAAAGTCAACACCATTGAACTGCTACCAGACGTAAAAGACCGGCTGATAGAAAAACTGACCGTAACAGCTCCACTGTCTGCTATCAATGACGAAATGATTATGGAATTGGGGTCTATGGTAAAAGACAGTCCGGGAAATACCGAATTATACTTCTTCATCCGCGATGAAGACGGACAAATGTTTGTCAACTTGCTTTCACGCACATTGAAGATTGAAGTACATAAAAACCTAGTAAATTATTTAAAAACCCAACCTTTGTTGGACTATAAAATAAATTAGTATATATTTGCGTAGATATTTTGATAACAATAAACATTTGAATTATGGCACTGACAATTAAAGATGACAATTTTGATGCAATCGTAGCAGAAGGAAAACCGGTAGTATTAGACTTTTGGGCAACATGGTGTGGACCTTGCCGCCAGATTGCCCCGTATATTGAAGAACTGGCCGAAGAATACAAAGACAGTGTAAACATCGGTAAATGTGATGTGGACGAAAATTCAGACCTGCCCGGACAGTTTGGAGTTCGTAATATTCCAACCGTACTTTTCATCAAAGATGGTAAAGTCGTTGACAAACAAGTAGGAGCTACTACAAAAGCCGCTCTGAAAGAAAAAGTAGAAGCTTTGTTGAAGTAATTTCTTCAAAAGTAAATATCATTAATCTTAAATATGAGTATCCGCAATCTGCCCCATTCTGAAACAAAGGCTAAAGTTGTATTTATCCTACAAAAGATACAAGGCTAATACCAAATAGCACCTGACAGATTGACAAAATGCGGATATTCATTCTAAAAAAAGAACTGAACTATGGGAATGGATGACAATTTCTTGTTGGAAGATGAAGACGATGAAAAGACCATCGCATTCATCAAGAATTATTTGCCGCAAGATTTAAAAGGCAAATTCTCGGATGACGAACTGTATTATATGCTCGACTTGATAGTAGATTACTATACAACCAGCGGCTGTTTGGATGCTCAACCCGATGAAGAAGGATACATCAACATCGACCAGGATGAAATTGTAAACTACATAGTCGGTGAAGCCAAGAAAGACGGAATGGGTCCTTTCGACCCTGATGATGTATTTTTCGTGGTGCAAGGCGAAATGGAATACGGTAACTCATTGGGAGAAGTAGAATAAACACTTATCCCTTACCTCTTATAAATCCACAAAGACATACACCAATGTCTTTGTGGATTTTTTATTCACCATTCACTTTATTTCCTACAAAATGTTGCTCGTTCTGCTTTTTTTGTTACTTTTGCACAATTAGTTCAATATTAAGACAACATTAAACACACAAAAGACTGTATGAAAAAAGCACTTTTAAAAATCTTTTTTCTGCTGGCAGGGAGCTGTATATGGACAGCCTGCTCTGATGATACGCCCGACCAGACACCAGAAACGACAACAATAAGCAATGAAATCTATTATGCCAACAAATTAGGCAAAGACATCTTGAGTACATATTATTATTGGAATAAAAATATCAACGATGACCTGGAAGCATGGAATATCGAAACCAATGAAGACCCTATTGAAACTGTAGATAAAATCAGATACCACGAAGGTGACAAGTATATCGACAAATGGACCATGATGACCGATGATATGGATTCGTTTACCAGCAGCGTAGGCGGTGTGTCCACAACATTCGGATGGAACCTGACCGTTTACCTGGTGTCTGACGACAACCAATGTATCGGTGTAATCAATTATGTATCAGCAGGAAGCCCTGCAGAAAAAGCCGGACTGAAACGGGGAGACATCCTTTTATGGATAAACGGACAAAACATTACAACAGACAATTATCAAGAACTTTATTACGCTTCCTCGCTGACCGTTGCACTTGCAGAAATAGATTGGGAAAGCAATCCGATTACCGCTTCGGGCAAAGAAGTAGAACTGACAGCCACAACCCTGTATGAAAATCCGATATTATGCGATACGGTCTACGAATTCAACGGCAAAAAAGTGGGCTACCTGGCCTATGCCAGTTTCGACCTGATTGCTATCCCTGAACTGGTAGAAATCGGCAAGAAATTCAAAAGCGAAAACATTTCCGAACTGATACTTGACCTGAGATATAACGGCGGAGGATATGTCATAACCGAAAACGTCCTGGCATCAATGTTTGCCCCACAAGCTGATGTAGAAGCGAAAAAAATATTCGAAAAAGAAACTTACAATGATTATCTGACAGAAATATACCGCCAAGAAGGCATCAGCCTGGAAACACGCTTCACCACAGAATATAACTATGATGATATTAACCTGCACATAAGTACCAAAGACGCCAACATCGGGTTAAAGAAAATATACGGAATCATTTCTTCCGGTACAGCCTCAGCATCCGAAGCTCTGCTAAGCGGACTAATGCCTTATATGGACATAGAACTGATAGGTACGGCCTCACATGGCAAGTATTGTACCGGATTGATGCTAAGTGGCGAAGATACATACCAACACTGCCCGGAAGAAATCAAAAATTGGGGCGTATATGTTATGGTCAGCATTTACCAAAACGCCAATGGAGAAACGCCCTGTATGCCCGACGGACTACAACCCGATGTAACGGTAGAAGACAATCCGATGCTTCCTTACCAACTAGGCGATGTAAACGAACCTTTGCTGCAAGCAGCATTACTCCGTGCCGGACGTAAATACGAAAACCTCTCAACAAGAAGCCACAGCCAACTTCCTTTGTATCCAAGTTTGCCTATGCCTCAAAAAGCCACATTCGGAAAACGAATTCTTCTTCCTCCGGCAGCTATAAAACATTCCGACACGATAATGCCCGATATACAATAAGCAGACATCTGCCGCTTTCGTCAAGTCTTGACGAAAGCGGTGGGGGTCTGTCCATATTGACGGACAAAAACCCTAGTAAAATATTTCGGATCGTTAAAACCAACCTTATAAGCTACCTCAGACACAATTACATTACTACTATTTTCCAACAACAACTTCGCTTTCTGCAAACGGTAAACCTGCAGGAAACGTACAGGCGAAAGCCCTGTCAACGAAACCATTTTCTTATAGATGACTGCATAACTGACATGCAACATCTCCATCCACTCCTTTACGCCAAAATCAGAGTCAGCATAATTACGCTCCAATACTGCCAAAACTTCATTCATAAAAATCTTGTCTGGCTGGGCAAAGTCTTTCAACTCCGGCATAAATTCCTGCTCAACATCCGACCTACGTCGCTGTATCTCACGGTTTTTTATTACAGACTGAAGACAGGCCGACAAAACAGCCTCATCAAAAGGTTTGGTCAGATACCCATCAACGCCACTACCAAAACTTTCGGTCTGTGCTTCAGCGTCCGAATTGGCCGAAAGCAAAACAAAAGGAATATGTTTCAATGAACGGTCTGCACGTATTTTCCGACAAAAGGCAATACCGTCACATATCGGCATCATCAAATCGGAAAGAATCAAATCGGGTACCAGTTTGCATGCTAAATCATACCCCTGATTGCCGTCACTGGCCTCTGCCACATTATAAAACTTTTCAAGTATCACTTTTAAATAACACCGCATATCCGGATTATCCTCAACCAACAATAAAAGCGGCTTACTTCCATCTACCGGTACATAAGTTTCAGCATCATTACCCAATAATACAGGCTGCTGATGCATTACGGCATCCGGTTCTTTTTCGGCATCTGCCAATGTAACCGGGAAATAAAGCCGGAAAGCCACCCCTCGCCTATCCGAACTTTTAACTTTAATGACTCCACCCAACAAATTTACAATTTCTTTTACAATGTGAAGTCCGATTCCTGTATTCCGCTGCCCATATACCGAATAACGTTCTTGCCCTTTAATACTATAAAAACGATGAAATATGCGCTCGGTCTCTTCAGGCGGGATGTTACTCCCCGTATTTAAAACTGATAAATACAGCAACATCTTTCCCTCCTTATTCCTAAACTGGCAAGCATACAACGTAATCACTCCTCTTTCGGGAGTATGCTTGACTGCATTAGACAACAAATTGAACAGCACCTTGTGCAAATGCTCTTTATCGGAAGAAATAAAATCTGCCTTCAGACGAACCTTACAAGAAAAAATCAGATGATGCTCTTTCATCAATCCGGAAAAATCGGTTACAACAGCATTCAAAAAACGCCTGAAGTCAAAACATTCATAATTCAAGGTCAATTTCTTTGTATCAATCTTACGCAAATCTATCAGTTGTTCGACCAATGACAACAAATAACGGGCATTACGTAAGATAATTTGCAAACTTTCCTTTTGCTCTTTTCCGACAAGCTGACCTTCTAGTTGCTGGGCTGGTCCCTGAATCAATGTCAAAGGTGTCTTGAACTCATGTGCCATATTAGTAAAGTATGACAACTTCTCCCGATTTATCTCATCCATTTGTTTGGACATCGACACTATTTCATCCCGTTGCCGGATAATGGTTTCTCTCGAAGTCGTCAACTCGGTTATGGTCTGATGCAACTCTTGTGTACGTTCATCTATTTTCCTTTTCAATAGACGCTGAACATATTTTTGCCGGGAATTATATGCATAAACGGTATATCCCAATGCCAGTATAGCGACCAATGCCAGCAACGTATAAAACCATCCGGTACGGTAAAAAGGAGGATGAACTATTATCTTTAGCCGGGTCAGTTGCGATGACCACGTATTATCATGATTCGTACAGCGCATCTCCAACGTATAGGTTCCAGGAGACAGATTGGTATACCTTGCAATCCGGTTCATCAATCCGATATTGGGGGTTTTATCCAATTCAAGAATACGGTAAGTATAAAAAACCTTTTCCGGTTCCAAATACTCCAGACAACTGAAAGTCACTTCAAACGAATTCTGGGGCGGATACAGATGCAATTCTTGGGCATTGACAATACTCGATAAAAGATTGGTCTCATCCAGATAAGGCACCAAAGACCGTCCTCCAAAAGAAACATTGGTCAGCACCACCTTACGCTGCTCTGGCGCTGGAAAGTTCATAACCGGACAAAAGACCACCAACCCATCGGTAGTACCTAACAGCAAACGGTCATCCGAGGTCTTGCATCCTGAACGCCGATAAAACTGAGGCACCAACAATCCGTCTTCCTGATCAAACTTAAAAGCCCTCCGAGTAAGAATATCAAAAAAATAAACGCCTTTCAATGTACAAATCCACAAGTTTCCACTATCATCTGCGAATATACTTGAAATGCTTGTATCCGACAATCCACATCTCACATCGTAATTTTTAAACTTACACGCCGACAAAAGCCTTGCATCCTCCAATAAATAAATACCATTACCCTGACTACCCAAATAAATATCACCGTTCTGTGCCTCGAATATACATGTTATCCTCTCACTGACTGCATGCTCTGAAGCATCCAGCTTATACCGGTAATAAAAACATTCATAAGTATCCTGCGGATTTGCCAAATCAATAACCCCCACTCCATTGCCACCTATCCACAAGCGGGAATGCGAATCTACGAGTATGGTATGCATATTATACATTTCCTCTCCCGTATGGGTATAATAATGCAACTGACTGATAGCTCCCGAAGAAAAGTCTAACAGATAAATGTAATTATTGCAGCAAATCCATAGCGAATTGCGTAGACTATCCAAAGCGATATCGTAAACATCATTCGACGGCAACTGAGTGGTAGATACATCATAATGTTCGAACACAGGAGCATCCAGACATTCTTTTGGCAACCGGTCAATTCCGCCACCTATGGTTGCTATCCAATAATTCCCTTCAAAATCCTGCACAATGCGTGATATATTATCATGCGACAAAGAACGGGAATCTCCAGGAACATGCCTGTAAAAACGAAAAGACCGGCTTCCTCTTCTGCGGATAGCCAAGCCTCCATCGACCAGGCCAGCCAGAATATTTCCTTCATCGTCTTCTATCACCGTACTGATAACATTCGGACTGCCTTTTTCATACCCACGCAAAAAATAAGTGAATGAAATCCGTACCGGTGACAAAATATTGACCCCACCAAATTCTGTACCTACCCAAAATACATTATCGTCATCTACCCAGACCCGATTAATCAAATTATCATTCAACGACTGAGGAGCATCTCCCTTACCATACCTGGCAAAATGCCCACCCTGCCTGAGCACATTCAAACCATTGCGTGTACCTATCACCATATCGCCCGAAGTATTCCGGGTGATATCTGTTACAAAATCAGAAGACAAGCTTTCCGGGTCATCAGATGCATGGCGATAAGAAACAAACTTCATATTCTGTGTGTCACAACAATACAATCCACTCTGAGTGCCCAGCCACAAATAATCTCCATAAGCATAAGCACTGGTGAAAATCAGCTTCGAGACATCAAGTCCAGTCCACAAAGACGTCAATGCATAATACTGGGTTCCGGAAGAAGCAAAACGGAAGAGACACCCGTATCCGCCAGCCCATACCTCGTTACCGTGCTGGACCAATACACGGATATCTACATCCGATTTCAGAATCTGCACATCCTGGATATGCCGAAACTTATCCAGCCTGACATACACCAACCCGTCACTTTTCCCAATCCACAAATTCTCGAACTCATCAATTAAAATCGTCTGGACCGGCGAATGAAGTATCTCCTGATGTTCACCTGCATAATCCCGAAACGATTCAACCTGCTCACTTTCCAAATCAATGAACATTACTCCTGCCTCGGTGGCTACCCACAAATGCCCACTATTATCTTCGGTAATGTCATTAATATAGTTGCTTTCAATAACCCTTTCTTCCCAACCGGAAGATACAGAATAATGTTTGAATTCATAACCGTCATAACGGTCCAATCCGTTTGAAGTCCCTAACCATACAAAGTGGAAACGGTCTTGGTGAATGGCACGGATGGTATTGTCGCATAAACCTTCGTGCATCGTTACATAACGGTAATTAAAAGATGCAGAATTACTTTGGGCACATAAAATACCCCCAAAGGCTTCACCCAACAAACCAAGCACAACCAGCAACAAGGCAAGCGGCTTCATCCTATTCCTTTTATATATCATTCGAAACGTATCCAATCAACTTGCACATTTCTTCCCGACAACAAAGAAACACACAAATTATGAACCCCTTCTTGCAACCCGGTCAACGGCACCGTCAACGTCTGCCAACGTCCTACAGTAACAGGCACTTCTATATCAGCTATCACATGTCCATCGGCACAGACCTGTAACGTTCCACCCATCTCCGAACTTACCCGGGCGCTCACCTTTTGCAACTTTCCATCGCCAAAATCCACCCGATGAAAAGTAACCCATGCACCTTCATGACTGAAAAATGTCTTCCACCCTTCGAATTTATCATCCTGATTCACATAATCAATAAAAACTCCTTCTTCACTTTTTGTGCTATAACGGTCTATCTGAATCAGGCTACGGGCATCCGCAATCCCGACTCCACGCAAGGTAGGAACCACTTGCCGGATAGTCCCGTCAGCATTAAAAAACAACGAGTCAATACATACCGAACGATTCTTGTCGAAATCCGGGCTATAATCATTATGGTGATAAAACAAATACCATTGTCCCTTATACTCCAACAACGAATGATGATTGGTCCAGCATCCTGTAGGCGACTGGTCCATGATGATGCCCTTATATTCAAACGGTCCCATCGGAGAATCACTCATTGCATAAGCCAGACACTCCGTTTTATCTTTTACCCATGGATAAGTCAGATAATACTTACCATTGCGTTCGAAAGCAAAAGGCCCTTCTTTAAACCCATCTTTCACATCGGCCACAAGTACTGGAGCCGAATCCAGTTCTGTCAGGTTATCCTTCAGACGAGCTACATTCAATCCTCTTCCCGACCAATACAGATAAGCCTGTCCGTCTTTATCCAATAACACACAAGGGTCAATCCCCTGTACCCCAGCTATCGGCTCGGCCAAAGGCTTGAATGGTCCAAACGGAGTATCGGACGTAGCTACACCGATACGGAAGCCTTTCTCACCCTTTGGACTGGCAGGGAAAAAGAAATAATACGTTCCGTTCTTATACACACAATCGGGAGCCCACATCGAATAAGATCCGGCATCACCCCATGGCACATCTGACTGGGAAAGTACAACCCCATGGTCTGTCCACTTCACCAGATCCTCTGATGAAAACACATGATAATCTTCCATACAAAACCATTCCTGCAAACGTTCTACAGGACTAGGAATATCGTGCGAAGGATAAAGATACACTTTCCCTTCGAATACCCGGGCTGTAGGATCAGCCGTAAACTGTCCGGAAATAATCGGATTTTGCGCTACAAGTCCAGAGAATGCCCCCAGACACAGCAATAAGACAAACAACACTCTTTTATTCATAATACTAAACCCAACAATTCTAAATGATTCAACAAAGATACACAAATACCTATAATTATCATTCTTTTATCCGAACGAAAATCTTTCTATTCCGAATAAAAAAAACGGGAATTTGTTTAAGAAATTGTTTTGAAATTATCGTGTATTGATTGGGGATGAGTTTTTGAGGCATTTCCGCTTGTGTAATGAGGAGGATAACGGGCTATCAGACGAATAAAACCGGAAAAACGAACCGGAAACAGATGCAAAAACTGAGATGTAATAATACTTTAATTGAATATCCGCTATCAGCCCATCCCGATGAGTTGAAAACGCAGTAGTACTGCATTCGCTGATGAAGATATATTCAACTGCTGATGAAGATATATTCAACCGCGGATGGAGATATATTCAACCGCGGATGCAGTATATATTCATTTTTCAGGGGTATATATTGGCTGTTGGCAGACATGCATTTATTTAAAAAGCATCCCATGTAGGGGGCAAAATGCGGATATCCATATTTATTTATCATCGCCTTCGATCCCTGTTTTTGCAGGTTGCATAAAACAGGCTCTTATCCAATATAGCTTTCGATTAATGCTCTCACTTCCGGCTTTTTCGATTTCAGACAAGTTGAGAGTTGTTTATGGATAAATTTCGCATTCGCATCAGACTGCTCTGCATATTTGCGTAAGGCAAGCGCGGCTGCCCGCTGTACTACAAGATATTCGCTTTCAACAGAGGTAAAAGCCTGGTCGATGAACTCTGCTTCGGCACGTTCGTTCAATACAAGTCCCCGCGACAGCAGGCGTGCCATCAGCAAGAAACCACACAAAAGGAAGTATTCGCGCTCATCTGCCATCCAGTGGAACACGACTTCCGCAGCATAAGGCAAACGCTGGAAAAGGTTCATCACTGTGTACTCTGCCAACTCGGGATAACGCATGTCTTCTATCCAGATATCGGCAATTTCAGGATAAAAAGTTTCCGTCGGCTGAAGCAACCCTGCCATAATCTTGCACTCCCGAATGTCTTCCTTCCACAAGGCTTGTGCCAAATCGTGGTCGGGAGTATATTCTGCCGCTATCTCCTTAATACGTGGGTACTCAATCCCGAAGTTAACTTTGTAATTCATCCCTTTCTCTCGCATGCTTTGCGATATGGGACCGTTCATAAACAAACGGAATTTTGATTTGATTTCTTTAAGTGTTTCGTGTAAGTCCATATTTCTTTTTTTGAATGTCGGCATTTAGCCACAAAAAAGTTATAGTAGCACAAAAATGATTTGCGAAAAATCATTTGTCATGCTGAGTAGAGGGTGTATCAAAATCGGAATCAACTTTCATTTTGTCATCCTGAGTGCCTATTTCCTGCGGAAAACCCATTCGATTATGACATTACTTTTTGACAGTCGTTTTTTCTTTTGATACAGCCTCCCTCAGGACAACAAAATAAAAGCCGTTTTATCTTTTGATATCCACCTTGAATGATATACCATGCGCTTCGTAATGGAATTTCTATTATTTCACATTCGCATACTCCCGGGCATAACGTAACATCTGTTCTGCATATCCCTCGGTATAAGATACCAGTACATCGGTCACCTTGCCTTCGGCATCGGTCTGTAAGGTATAAACGGGATTGACAAAACCTTTGTAAGGAGCCAAGTGCAGACGTTTGTAACGGCGTAACACCTCGGCATGGAGAATCGGGTCTACCTGTACTCCATACGTTTCCACCAACAGACGTGCCGCTTCGTAGTCGCCTTCGCTTTTAATGCGCTGCACTTCGGCAAGCAAGCGTCCGAAGAGTGTACGCAGATGGAGATAGTCGTTAATGCGTACATAGGTCTTTCCTTCGCGCACCACCATTTCGACCACCTTGTCTGTCTTTCCTTGTTCAAGTACCCAACGGGCTATCAGCTGACGATTCCGCATGTGTGCTTCTTCTACCGTATGACCAAGTTCTATCCGTACCAGCTGAGTCATCAGACCGTTCATCATATACGAATAATACGCAGCCTTATAGGCTTCGGCATCGGGTAGCAGTCCCAGTTCCAGCAGTTTGCTGTCGGCAAGGTAATACAGGCCGAACAAGTCGGCACGCGCCTCTTCAACCGTTGATCCATATGCTTTCAAGGCATCGGCATCCACGCCCGGAAGCAGCTTGCCCGAACCATGCCCCAAGCATTCGTGCAGGTCGGTATGCAAGTCGTCTGTAATGTCGGCATACTTGTCAAGCAGAGCCAGTTCGGTATCGCCATATACAAATTCCTCACGGAAACCGTTTCCTCTGGCGGCACGGTTGTATGCTTCGGTCAGGTTGCCGATAGTAACAGACTTTGAGCCATGCACGCTCCGTATCCAGTTCGAGTTAGGCAGGTTAATGCCAATAGCTGTTGACGGATACAAATCACCTCCCAAAATAGCAGCAGTAACGACTTTTGCCGAAACACCTTTTACGGATTTCTTTTTAAAACGCACATCAACAGGCGAATGATCTTCAAACCATTGTGCTTCGCCACTAATCAGTTCGGTGCGCCGTGTAGCCTCCAAATCCTTGAAGTCGACAATCGACTCCCAGCTTGCCTTCATCCCTAACGGGTCGCCATAACTCTCGATGAATCCGTTGACGAAATCCACCCGCGAACTAGTGTCCTTCAGCCATGCAATGGAATATTCATCGAATGTATGCAGACTGCCCGTACGGTAAAACTCTATCAGCAGACGGATGACCTGGATTTGTTTTTCATTTTCTGCCACGGTCTCGGCTTTTTCCAGCCAGTCGATGATACGCTCTATAGCTTCGGAATACATCCCGCCCACCTTCCAGACCTGTTCGGTAATCTGACCTTGTTCTTTCACCAACTTGCTATTCATTCCATACATTACCGGTTCGTCGGTACTTCCCAATGCTTTTTGTCTTGCATAGAAAGTTTCCGCCTCACTTTGCGTTACTCCTTCATAATAGTTCGCGGCAGAGGTCTGAACCAAATCTTCTCCATCTGTCTGATTAACCCGTTTAGGCATCACATCCGGAGAAAAAATTACCGGAAAGAGTTTATTGCACATAGCCTGTACATCTTCCTCTCCTGCAAGTGGCAATACCGACGGACTTACAGCATCAATAAGCATGGAAAGATAACCGGGTGAAAATCCCGGTACAAACTTGTCGCATGCATAATGATGATGAATTCCATTCGAGAACCATACGCGTTTCAGGTAAATTTCGAACAAACGGAATTCTTCCGTATCACGGTTTCCGTTGAAATGTACGTAGAGTGTTTCGAGCAAACGACGGATTTGCAAATTGTATTTCCCGTTTTGGTCGAACAAGATGTCACGTCCCTCCAATGCTGCCTCTGAAAGATAATACACCAGCATTTTCTGTCTCAAAGACAACTGTTCGAACCCAGGTACCCGGTAACGCAAGATTTGTAAATCCGCAAATTGCTCTACCGTATAAGAGAATGTTTCTTCCATGAATACATTTTTAGTTTCTTAAACTCCCCGTTTCCGTTTTCGGTAGCCATTCGGTGTCTCTCCTGTATTCTTATAAAAAGCTGCATAAAACGACTGCCGGTTCGAAAAGCCTACCATTGCGCTGATTTCTTCTACATTTTTATCTGCATAGCGCTTGTCTACCAGCAAATGCAATGCTTCTTTTATCCGGTATTCGTTCACCAGACACGAATAATTCATACCAAAACGGGAATTAATTACTGCCGATAAATAACGGGTGTTGGTCTTTAATTCCTTTGCCAAGTCTTTTGCCGAATAATTGGGGTCTTTGTACTTTTTCTGTACGACCAAAATATTCAGAACCTTATCATACAATTCATCCGCAAGTTCTGCCCGGATCATATCGCGATAGGCAGCTTCCTTAATCTTGCGTTCACGCACATTGTAAGGCTTCCTCACGGAGACTTCTTCTTTACGTTCTACTTCTTCTAGTTGATTATTTTCCCTCATCTGTCTTTTAAAATAATAAGTGTAATTTTATTGAATAGTTGCAATTATACAAATTACGTAAGTTTTTTTCTATTCTACAACATATTTAGCTGCTTATTTTTGAATTATGCCATTTTTTTTATTTATTTATGCCAATCGGGAGTAAAAAGGGAGTCAGAAGAAGTTATCGCCCGCCGGGTGGCTGGAAGTTAGAAGCTAATACTTCGGGGTTCGGTTTCAGAAGCAGGACTATTGACCTTTCTAGTAGTACCAAATTGACTTGCAAAAAAACTCTGAGGTCTTGCCATCTAAGGAAAGGTTGTGAAAAATCTCGTGTACATCCATGTGAACGTTTCCGGGATACTTTACTTCGTTACCAATGACAAATGATTTTTTGCTATTCATGATGTTCCTATCCGACACACCGGAAAAACGGCTTGTAAACATGAAAGTGAAAAAATAATCAGCAATTCCGCGCATTCCGACTTCAAATTCGCTTAACTTTGTACCCTGATATGAATACAGAAATGCTTAAGACACTCAAATCTTATTTCGGATATACCAGTTTCCGACCATTGCAAGAAGATATCATCAACTGCATCCTGCAAAAAAAAGATACCTTGGTACTGATGCCTACCGGCGGCGGTAAATCACTCTGCTACCAGATACCGGCATTGCTGATGGAAGGAACCGCCATCGTAGTCTCTCCGCTAATCTCCTTGATGAAAGACCAGGTAGAAGCCTTACAGAACAACGGTATCATTGCACGTGCCTTGAACAGCACCAACGATGAAACCAGCAATGCCAATATCCGTTTCGAGTGCCGGCAAGGCAGGGTAAAGCTGCTCTACATCTCTCCCGAACGGCTGTTGACGGAAATCAACTACCTGCTGAAAGACATCCGTATCTCACTTTTCGCCATTGATGAAGCTCACTGCATTTCACAGTGGGGACATGATTTCCGTCCTGAATATACCCAACTGAAAACATTGCGTGAACAATTTCCGCAAATACCTGTGGTAGCACTGACTGCTACTGCCGACAAAATAACACGGCAAGACATCGTGAAGCAACTGGCAATGCGTGACCCACAGATATTCATATCATCTTTCGACCGTCCGAACCTAAGTCTTGACGTAAAACGGGGCTATCAGCAGAAAGAGAAGATACGTACCATCGTAGACTTCATCAGCCGCCATGCCGGAGAAAGCGGCATCATTTATTGCATGAGCCGGAACACAACTGAAAAAGTAGCAGAAATCTTGGAAGGATACGGCATATCCACTACTGTCTACCATGCCGGATTGAGTGCAGCTACACGCGATGCGGCTCAAGAGGATTTCATCAACGACCGTATACAGGTGGTATGCGCTACCATTGCATTCGGAATGGGCATTGACAAATCAAACGTACGCTGGGTCATCCATTACAATCTTCCGAAAAGTATCGAAAGTTTTTATCAGGAAATAGGACGTGCCGGACGTGACGGACTGCCCAGTGACACTTTACTGTTTTATTCTTTAGCAGACATTGTGCTACTTTCACGTTTTGCCTCAGAAAGCGGACAACAAGAGTTGAACATGGAAAAATTGAAACGTATGCAACAGTATGCCGAAGCGGACATTTGCCGCCGGCGTATTCTGCTGAACTATTTCGGCGAAAGCATGAACCACGATTGTGGAAATTGTGATGTATGCCGCAATCCTCCTCAGCGTTTCGACGGAACCATCTTGGTGCAAAAGGCACTAAGCGCCATAGCCCGTACTGACCAACAGGTGGGTACAAGTACCTTAATAGACATACTGAAAGGGGCTGCAACAGCAGATATCATCGAACGCGGATACGACAAGCTGAAAACCTATGGAGCCGGACGAGATGTACCGGCACGCGACTGGCAAGACTATCTGTTACAAATGTTGAACCTGGGATATTTTGAAGTGGCCTACAACGAAAAAAATCATCTCAAAATAACAGAGACAGGAAAAAAAGTATTGTTCGGGCACGAACGTGCACAATTAGTAGTTATCAAACGAGAAGAATTCCTCTCTCACGAGAAGCGTAAAAGGAAGAAAATGGCATCACACATTACTCCCGTACAACCGGAACCTACAATGTTTGAAGATGAAAACCTCCAGCTGTTCGAAGCCTTGCGGGCACTTCGCAAAAAACTTGCCGACCAACAGGCTATCCCTGCCTACATTGTCCTGTCGGATAAGGTACTTCATTTGCTAGCCTCTTCCAGACCTACTACCATCGATGCCTTTGGAGAAATAAGCGGCATTGGCGAATACAAGAAAGAACGTTATGGGAAAGAATTTATCGAAGTAATCCGACGGTTTAGCTGATAACGTTTTAGAAGCTGTTTTGAATTTATCGTGCGATGATTTGGGATGAGTTTTTGAGGCATTTTCGCTTCTGTGATGAGGAAGATAGCGGGCTATCTGACGAAGAACAGGAG
>NZ_NFJG01000051.1:0-26970 GCF_002159755.1 Bacteroides sp. An269 | reverse complement strand
TGCTTAATGAGTTGGACAAGGAACTCGAACGCAGAGGGCTTCCTTTTGTTCGCTATGCCGATGACTCGATGATATTCTGTAAGTCCAAAAGGGCGGCAAGAAGAGTCAAAGAGTCCATAACCCGATTTATAGAGGGAACTCTATATCTCAAAGTCAACAAGGAAAAGACTGTAGTGTCGTATGTCCAAGGAGTTAAGTATCTCGGCTACTCCTTTTATGTAATGAAAGGCAAATGCCGCCTCACAGTACATCCGAAGTCCAAATCCAAGATGAAATCAAGACTTAAAGAACTGACGAATCGTAGCAACGGATGGGGATACGTCAAGAGGAAACAGAAACTGAAGGAGTACATCCGTGGATGGATTGGATACTATCACCTAGCCGATATGAAACGTTTTCTTCTTGATACTGATGAGTGGTTAAGACGGAGAATACGCATGTGTATATGGAAAGCTTGGAAGACCCCCAAGACCAAGGTGGCAAACCTCGTTAAATGTGGTATTGGAAAATACAAGGCATGTGAATGGGGTAACACCCGCAAAGGTTATTGGCGTATTGCTGATAGTCCTATATTGAAGGTGGCGATAAATAAGGACAGCCTGCGAAAGGCAGGTTATCCTACCTTAATGGGCTCGTATCTCGAATGGTACCCAAAATAGGAACCGCCGTATGCCGAACGGCACGTACGGTGGTGTGAGAGGTCGGTAAACATGAAAATAGGAGATAAACACCTATGATTAGTGTTTACCTCCTACTCGATTGGACATAGAGGCACAGAGACGCTGAGAAATAAATAGAGACGAAGTTCTGGATGTATTAATATGTAGTAGAGGTGTCATAATGTGACGTTTTTACTGGAATAGATTAAATCGTACCTCGTAAATCGAATAATAGTAAATAAATAATGGATTTATTTGGCAGACTCAGATAAAAGCATTATATTTGTCATACAAAAATGGAGCCGTACTTGCAGAATCGGGAAACTCATCAAATAATATGAAATACCGAGACTACGCTTCATCCTCCAATGGCGGGCCACGCCTTCGGGTAGCATTTATGCCGGTGGATTACAAAGGAGGTGGGCACTCAAATCCTGTCTATCGGAGTTTCGTCACGCCTCGGGTACGGCTCTTCTTTTTTAGGAAAACGAAGAATCTTGTTAGTCACTGTAAACAAACAGGCAAGGTTCTTCGTTTTTTTGTTTATATCATGCCGCTGTATGGATTGTGTGGCATTTCGCAAGAAGTATAATTGTCAATTATTAATTGTTATGTTGCTTTATTTTTCAGGAACGGGCAATTCCCGTTGGGTTGCAAACTTATTAGGAAAGTTATTGGATGAACGTGTTTATGCTCTGTTGGATATATGGGGTGACGAACTGTTATTGGATTTAGAGGAAGAGGAGGCATTAGGATTTGTTTTTCCTGTGTATGCATGGGGACCTCCCGCACTGGTAAGTGGTTTCCTTTCGAAGGTGCGCGCCAATAAAATTCCTTCTTATGTGTATTTTGTCTGTACTTGTGGCGATGATACGGGTAAGACTGCCGATATTTTCGCACGTGCCGTGCAGGAGAAAGGTTGGACCAGCCCTGCTGGTTTTTCGGTGATTATGCCTGAAACGTATGTCTGTTTGCCGGGATTTGACGTAGACCCTAAAGATAAAGAACAGAAGAAACTTCGTGAGGCAGTGGGCAGGATAGAAGATATAGCCCGCTATGTTGCCGCGCGTGCGGATAAGGTAGATTGTAAGGAAGGCAGGTTTCCATGGATCAAGTCTTATTTGATTCGTCCTTTGTTCAATCGGTTCATGACTTCTGCCAAAAGTTTTCATGTGACAGATGCTTGCATATCATGTGGAAAATGTGTTACAGCCTGCCCCTTACACAATGTTCGGTTAGAAAAAAAACATCCGGTGTGGGGACAGAATTGTGCGATGTGTCTTTCCTGTTATCACCATTGTCCCAAGCATGCCATCGAGTACGGCCGTATGACAAAACATAAAGGGCAGTTTACATTGGAAAGGTAAGTGTAAATTCACTGCCTTTGTCAGGTTCCGAAGCAACGGCTATCTGGCCCCGATGTAATACGATGATTTGTTTGCACAATGCCAGCCCGATGCCAGAACCTCCCGGTTTGGTGGTAAAGAAAGGGACGAAGATGCGTTCTGTTACTTCGGGAAGCATACCTTCTCCATTGTCGGAAATGATGAACTTCCATTTTTCATCGTCTACGTGTGCATATATGTTGATGTGTGCTGACGGGTTGTCGCAGCAAGCCTCCTGCGCATTTTTGATAAGGTTGATGAATACTTGTTCCATTTGTCCGCGGTCGGCTTTCCAAGGTGTTTCGCAATCAGGGCAATGGAATGTGATGCGCGTGTCGGCAAACAGTTGTTTCAAGTCTTCAAAGAAATCATTTACCCGGATATTGTTTTTTACCGGCGGAGCGATTTTGGTCAGTTTTCGGTAGTTTTCTACAAATTCCAGTAAGCCTTTACTTCTTCGTTGGATAATTTGCAGTCCTTGTTGCATCAGGGTGTCTGTCGAGGTGGGTGAGTATGTCTGGCAGCGTTCGTTCAAGGTGTCAGCCAGTGAGATTA
Source organism: Bacteroides sp. An269 (assembly GCF_002159755.1). Lineage (NCBI taxonomy): Bacteria > Pseudomonadati > Bacteroidota > Bacteroidia > Bacteroidales > Bacteroidaceae > Bacteroides > Bacteroides sp. An269. The sequence goes on along the minus strand of NZ_NFJG01000051.1, from coordinate 24,371 downwards.
TGGGAGTGATGGAGTTCATGATTTCATGGGTCAATACCCGGATAAGTTTTTGCCAGGCTTCCATTTCGGTATGTTCCAGTGCTGTATGTATATTCTTCAGGCTTACCAGCCAGTAGGCTTTTCCTTTCAGTTGGATGTGAGTGGCAGATACCGAAAGCTCTGTCGGTACAACAGAATGGGGCAGTTGGACCACGGCTTGTCTGCTACGGATAGCCGAAAGTATTTCTTGGGGTAGTTTGTTACGGTTGCCCAACAGTTGCTGTGCCGGTTTATTCATCCATTCAATTCTTCCGTCCGAATGGCAGACAATGACCGCTGTATCTACCTGGTTCAACAGATTTTCGTAGTACAGATGTTTGGTCTCTTCTTCGTTCAGGTGTGTGCGGATATTCTTAAGGGCGGTCGACATATCGGTTGCCAGTTGTTGCATCGTAGGATTGTTGAACGGTGCACACATCAGTTGAGACAAGTCATTGTTTTTCATACATTCTACAATCCGTTGCATCATGCGGATTTGTCGGTTTTGTGTTCGGTAGAGACTGATGCATATACCGGTGAGCAGAACTATACAGGCTGTGGCGCAGAACCACAGGTGCTGTGTTACAGCAAATGCGCCAGCTATGGCAAATAGGGTAATGCTGCCTACGTGTACGGCTAAAGAATAAGTATAGTTTTTCATAATCCAAGTTTTTCCAGTTTCCGATAAAGCGTGAAGCGGGTAATGCCCAACAGTTCCGCCGCACGGCTCATGTTTCCGCCACTGGCCTTCAGCGCCTGTTCGATGGCTTTGCGCTCCAGCTTTTCCAGATTCAGTTCCGGTATGTTTTCGTTATCGTTTCCTGCCGTAGTATGTGGAAAGAAGAAGTCATTGGGGCGTAACAGGTTGTTTTCGCTGAGGATGACAGCCCGTTCCAGTGTATGTTGCAGTTCGCGTACATTGCCGGGCCAATTGTATTTCAATAACTTGTTCTTGGCTTCCCGGGTCAGTCCTTTGGCTTCTTTGTGGTACTTCCGGTTGTATTTGGTCAGGAAGTGTTCTGCCAGCAGCAAGATGTCTTCGCCTCTTTCCCGCAGTGGGGGAATGCGCAGCTCGATGGTATTGATGCGATACAACAGGTCTTGGCGGAAACTGCCTTCTGTTACCCTTTTGTGCAGATCGGCATTGGTGGCGCAAATCAACCGTACATCTATCTGAATGGGTTCGATGGCACCCAGCCGTGTGATGCGTTTCTTTTCGATGGCGGTCAACAGCCGTGCCTGCATGGGGAGTGACAGATTACCGATTTCGTCCAAAAAGAGTGTGCCTCCCGAAGCTATCTCCATCCGCCCGGGTTTAGATTTCCGTGCATCGGTAAATGCACCTTTTTCGTAACCGAAGAGTTCGCTTTCGAACAGTTGTTCGGGGATGCTTCCTAAGTCAATAGTGACGAATGCTGCCTCTTGCCGGGGGGAAAAGTGTTTCAGCATTCGTGCTACCAGGTCTTTGCCCGTACCGTTTTCACCCAATATCAGGATGTTGGCATCGGTATCCGAGAGCTTGAAAATGGTTTCTTTTACCTTTTGCATGGCTGGTGAATTTCCGATTAGTTCCGGCAAATCATCATTTCCTTTCAGGGCAAGCACCTGTTCTTGCAACCTGCCTACTTCTTTGCGTGACTGGCTGAGCTTGAGAGCGGAAGAAAGCGTGGCAAGCAGCTTTTCCTTTTCCCATGGCTTTGAAATGAAATCGGTGGCTCCTGCCTTGATGGCTCTTACTGCTTTGTCGGTATCGGCATAGGCTGTCATAAAGACTACCACCGCTTGCGGGTCTATGCGCAAAATCTGTTCCAGGCAGTCGAATCCTTCTTGTCCGCTGATGGCATCGCGGCGGAAGTTCATATCCAGCAAGATAACATCCGGTTGGAAAGTGGTCATGAAATGCCCGATGCGTGCTGTCTGGGTGGTTACCTTTATTTTTTCTGTATAAGGTTCCAGGAGCAGGTTCAGTGCGAACAGCACGTCTTCGTTGTCATCGATAATCAGTATTTTACCTTTGGGTTCCATAGTCTTTAGTTTGCTTCTCTGCAAAGATACGCATTTTCAGCTTGTGCTGTATGTGCGCTTTCGCACAAAATATGTGTGCTTCCGCACAGGGTTTGCCGAGGTGATGATTGGTAAATTTGTTGATAGATAGATGCTTATGTTTGTGGCATGGATTTTGATTGTTATTTTCAGAATCATTTTGTGCAGTAATATGAAACGATTGATAGGAATATTTTGCTTATTGGTTATGGGATGGACAGGAGCAGAAGCCGAGCGTTTAAGTCTGGACGATGCTATCCGGATGGCGCAGGCACATTCGCCGGAAGCGCAGGCGGCACAGCATACTTATCGTGCTGCCTATTGGAGCTACCGTTCTTTCCGTGCCAATTATTTGCCGGAAGTCAGTCTTACTTCTACACCTTACCTCAACCGCCAAATCAACCGTGTGACCCAACCTGATGGTACGGAACAGTTTCTTCGGCAAAATCAGTTGAGCACAGATGTAAGCCTGTCGGTCAGTCAGAATATATGGTTTACGGGAGGTAATTTGTTTTTGCAGACGTCGGCACAGCGTATGGATGAATTCGGTGACCATACCGAAGCATACAATACTCAGCCTGTCACGATTGGTTATCAGCAGTCGCTTTTCGGATACAATTCACTGAAGTGGGACCGTCGTATCGAACCGGTACGTTTCCGTGAAGCCAGAAAGTCGTACGCCGAAACACTGGAGCTGATAGCTTCGAGGGCTTGCGAATTGTTTTTCGACCTTGCCACGGCACAGGCCAATCTGGATATCGCCCGTGCCAATTATGCTTCGGCAGACACACTTTACCGTTATGCACGCGGACGATATAATATAGGTAATATTACCGAAAACGAGATGTTACAGCTGGAAGTGAACAAGTTGACCGAAGAGACTAATATGATGCAGGCTAGTATTGAAGTGGAAGATGCGATGTTGACTTTTCGCTCTTTTTTAGGTATCCGGGAAGACGAGCCGATAGAAGTATTCCCGGCAGATAGCGTGACGGCTTTCGAAGTACCACTTGACCAAGCCTTGGAAAAAGCTTTTGCCCATAGTCCCGACATCGAAATGTATCAGCGGCTGAAGTTGGAAAGCCGTAGCCGGTTGGCTTCTGCCCGTGCCAACCGCGGATTGAAAGCCGACCTGTATGTGCAATTCGGGCTTTCGCAGACAGCAGATAATTTGCGGGCGTCTTATCGTAATCCACTTGACCAGCAATACGTCAGTCTGTCGGTAGTGATTCCTATTCTTGACTGGGGACGTGGCAAAGGTCAGGTACGGGTAGCGAAATCGAATATCGAGCTGGTTGATACGCAAGTAGAGCAGGGATTGACCGATTTTGAACTGAACGTGCGGAAAATGGTGAGGCAGTTCAACCTGCAGGCGCGGCAGGTACAAGTGGCGGCACGTACCGATGAAACGGCACGCAGGCGTTACGAAGTGGCTCTTCGCTTGTATCTGATGGGAAAGTCTACCATCCTCGACCTGAATGCAGCGACCACCGAAAAAGATACGGCACGCCGCAATCACATTGAGGCATTGAAAACCTATTGGACGCTTTATTATGGTTTGCGCAGCATGACGCAATACGATTTCGAACGCAATTGTCCGCTTGCGGATAATTTGCCTGAAATATAAAAATCTGTGGTAAGAACCCGACTATCTTAACTGTTAATTATTAACTAAAGAAATGGATATAAAACTGGAAAAGAAACCTTGGTACGTGCGCTACCGTTACCGCATAGCGGCTGGTATCGCTTTGACGGCAGGATTGGTTTATGTAGCGGTGCTTGCCTCCGGTCCGCGCAAGTTGCGGATAGATACCGAATCGGTGCAACTGGCGGAAGTGAAAGACGATGAGTTTTTGGAGTACGTCGATGTGGAAGGCGTGGTGCATCCCATCCTTACCCTGATGGTCAATACCCGCGAGGCGGGTAATGTAGACCGTATCGTAGCGGAAGAAGGAAGTCTGCTGAGGCGCGGCGATACCATCCTGACACTGGTCAACCCCGACTTGATACGCGATATCGAAGACCAACGGGATGAATGGGAAAAGCAACGCATCTCTTACGAAGAGAAGGCGTTGGAGATGGAGCAGAAGACCTTGACACTGAAGCAACAGACACTGGAGGCAAGTTATGAGTTGAACAAAATCAGTAAAAGCTATGCCTTGGAAGAAGAAGAGTACAAGATGGGTATCCGCAGCAAGGCGCAACTGGAGGTGTCGGCAGATGAATACCGGTATAAGACCGAGTCGACCCGCTTGAAGCTGCAAAGCCTGCAAAGCGATTCGGCGATGACGGTTATCCGCAAGGAACTGCTCCGCAACGACCGTGAGCGGGAGCGGAAGAAATGGGAGCGTTCGTTACAGCGGAGGGATAACCTTGTAGTATGTGCGCCTGCCGATGGGCAGTTGAGTTTTGTGAAGGTCACGCCCGGACAGCAGGTGAGTTCGGGTGAGAATATCGCCGAAGTGAAGGTAATGGACCAGTTCAAGATACGCACGGCATTAAGCGAGTATTACATCGACCGTGTCACCACCGGTTTGCCCGCTTCGGTCACTTATCAAGGTAAACGTTATCCGCTCCGGGTAACCAAGGTGGTGCCCGAGGTGAAAGAGCGTACCTTCGATGTGGATTTGGTGTTTACCGGGGAGATGCCCGACAATGTGCGCCTTGGGAAGAGTTACCGGGTGCAAATCGAGCTGGGGCAACCCGAAAAGGCAATCGTGATTCCGCGTGGCAATTTCTACCAGCAGACGGGAGGCAACTGGATATTCAAGCTGAACGCCGACCGCACCAAGGCGGTGAAGGTGCCCATCACTATCAGTAGGCAGAATCCTCGCCAATATGAAATAACTGAAGGTTTGCAGCCCGGAGATTGGGTTATTACCACAGGATATGATAACTTTGGCGATGCGGAAGAATTAATACTGAGATGATGGTTTCACCACAGATAACACAGATTAAAAAATTAATTATTCATCATGAACTATACAGATAATAATTTATCTAATCTGTGTAATCTGTGGTGAAAAAAACAAACGAAATAGCTTATGATAACACTTTATTATTTGAGAATGGCGGTACGCTTTTTGACGCGTGCCCGTTCGTACACGATAATTAACTTGCTGGGACTGGCGTTCAGCCTGGCTTGCAGCATCATCTTGCTGCGCTACATCCACCGCGAACTTACGGTGGACGCTAATTGTATTCATCCGGAAACGGTGGTGCTGCCGCTGGCAGACGTTTATAGCAATTGGTGTCCCAGTGCCAGAATGTATATGGACTCGGTTTATCTTGCCGATGAACAGGTGATAGAGCGTTGTCTGGTTGTTCCTAATGAGCGTACGAATATTTTGTATGAGAACCGCACTTACAATGCCGATATATTGGCAGTAGATTCTACTTTCTTCCGTTTCTTCACTTATCCGGTAGTGATGGGAACTGCTACGATGCAGGGAGATCATGTAGCTATCCTTACCCGCAAGTTTGCAGAACAACTGTTCGGACGGGAGAATCCTCTTGGGAAAGTGCTGGTTTATGATGGCATATCTGTAGTCGTGCAAGGAGTGGTGGATAGCCCTTCCAATAAAACTGTTTGGCGATTCGATGTGTTGGTTTCCAGTGGTTTGCAGGATTGGAACCGGATGAATATTGAAATGGTCCGTGTATTGCCTGGCATTGATTTGGATGCAATAAACAAAGTGAGTGGTGTTTATCGCGATACGAAATATTCCGGTCCTATGCGTTACCGGTTTATTCCTTGGAAACAGTTTTATTTCGACCCTTCCATTATTGCGGAAAAATCATTGATGAACCACGGCGACAGGTCTTACTTGCTGATTTTATCAGGAGTGATAGTCTTGTTGTTGGCGGTAGGCATCCTGAATTTTATCAACCTCTATATGGTGATGCTGATGAAGCGTTCACGCGAATATGGCATCAAGAAGGTGTTGGGACTGGGGCGTTCTTCACTATTTGTGGAAATCTGGCTGGAAAACTTCGTGCTGGTCTTTGCCTCGCTCTTCGTGGCATGGGTGCTGATAGAGGTTACGTCGGTTCCGGTAGAGCGTTTGTTGGGCGAGCAGATTGATTATACACCATTCGACGGCTGGTTGTCGTTAGGCATTCTGATAGTCTTGCCTTTGCTCACTTCGGTTTATCCTTACATCAAGTATGGTTATCGTTCGCCTGTTATTTCCATGCGCAATGTGTTAGTACGTTATTCCGTAGCTTCACGTGCGGTGTTGCTGGGTGTCCAGTATGTCTTTACGGTGGTACTTGTGGTCTTGTCGGTTTATTTCAGCCGTCATTTCGATTTCCTTATCAATACGCCTCCGGGGTTCCGTACGGAAAGGATATTAGAAGCTGATTTGCAGAAAGAAAACTGGAATAATAGATATACGGACGAGCAGAGGAAAACACGTAACGAACGTATCGAAAGGATTCGGAAAGCATTGGACGAATGTCCGTATATTGATTCGTGGATATGCAGTTCGTTTGATGAAATCACTTCCGAATTTCAAGTGAACTTTTTCAATGAGAAGGATAAGAAGGTATCGGTGAAGGCATTGTTTGTTCCTGCCGCTTTTTTTAATTTTTACGGATTGAAGGTACTTGATGGCACTTTGCCGGATGAGATACATGACGTAACTCATAGCGAGATAGCATTGAACGAGGAAGCTATGAAAATATTTGGTTATGCCGATAGGGAAGAAGCGTTTATCAGGGCTGAGTCTCCTATATGGATGTTTTTTGGAGCTGATGGTAGTGTAAAAAAGGGTGGATTGGAATTGATGCCCGTCGTAGCGGTAATAGCCGATTGTTATTTCGGTAAGTTGACCGGTGGCGTACAGCCCATTGTTTATATCATAAGTGGAGGATACGAAAGTGGTAAGATTTCCATCGCCGTGCAGCCGGGCAAGGAAAAAGAGCTGCTTGCCTACCTGCGCCGCACGGTGAAGGAAATTTATGGGACTGAAGAGTTCGACCATGCCTGGCTGGCGGATGTGGTGGAAGAGCAGTATGCCCACGACCGCAAGATAGCTACGGTCTATTCGGTATTCGCCTTTATCGCCATCGTGGTGTCGTGCATGGGGCTGTTCGGTATTTCGCTTTTCGATATCCGCAGGCGATATCGAGAAATTGCTATTCGCAAGGTGAACGGTGCAACGCTGCGCGACCTTTATTGGCTGCTGGGTGGCAGATACTTGAAAGTTTTGTTGGTATCGTTTGTTGTGGCTGTTCCATTAGCTTGGGTGATACTCTACAAATATACCGAAGATTTTGTATTGAAGGCTCCGCTAAGTCCGTGGATATTCGTTGTTGCCTTGCTGTTGGTTGCAGTGATTTCTTTGGGCACACTTTGGTGGCAAGTAAACAAGGCAGCCCGTATCAATCCGGCGGATGTGATGAAGGCGGAGTGATTAAATTAAGAATTAAGAATGATGATTATACATTACTTGAAAATTGCTTGGCGTAACCTGTGGAAGTATAAGACGCAGAGCGCGATTTGCATCGTGGGGCTGGCGGTAGGCTTTGTCTGCTTCGCCCTGTCCGCTTTGTGGATACATTACGAAACGACGTATGATTCGTCCTACGAAGGGGCGGACCGGATGTATCTGGTTTATAAGAAAGATATATTGAGTAAATCGGGATATAGCATTGGCCTGCCTTATCCTGTATCAACTTGGCTGAAGCGCGATATGCCGGATGTAGAGGCTACGTGTGCGTTTTCTTGGGGAGCAAAAGGAATATTGGTTGGAGAAAATGGGCGTAAGATAGAAGGAGGCGATTTGCAGGCAGACTCCTGTTTTATGAACCTGTTCGGGCTTTCGGTATTGAAAGGAAATTACGATTTCCTGTCGGTAAAAGACAAGATAGCCTTGACCGAAGAGTGCGCCATGCAATTGTTCGGTTCTACAGATGTACTGGGCAGAAAAGTAAAGCTGAATGAGCGGATGGAGCTTTCGGTATGTGCCGTTGTGGAGGGATCGGGTGAGCATACCAGTTTCCCGTTTTCGTATTGGTACAATCATATAGACCCTGTTTGGCACGACCAGTGTGCATACAACGTTTGTATGGTTGTCATAAAATTGCGTGAGGGGGTAAGTCTGGAAGCATTCCAACAGAAGTTCGACCGTTATGTAGGGCGGCTTACGGAGAAGCAAGGGAAAGCCGTCTTGGAAGGGTGCCGTTTCATCCCTTTGAGTAGGTATCATTATGCTTCGTTCAATGAAGAACGTACTATCCGCTTCAATTATCTGGTGTTGTTTGCCGGGGTAGGGTTGCTGGTCATTCTGAGTTCGTTGTTCAATTACCTGATGTTGTTCGTGAGCCGTATGCGGATGCGTGAGCGTGAAATAGAACTTCGTAAGGCGTGCGGTTCTTCCCGTATGCGATTGTTTCTGTTGTTCATGACCGAATATTTGCTGGTAATCGTATTTGCCGGATTGGTCGGAATGGTGTTAATCGAACTTCTTCTTCCTCTTTTTCGGAATGTATCGGGAGTGACTGGAGGCGTTTACGCTTCTTCGTTGGCTTATTTTATGGGGATATTGTTGGTTTCGGCTTTATGTTTGTTCCCGTTCATCCGTTACAGGGAACGGGGATATATCCGCAGGTTGGACGTATTCCGCAAGGCAAGTGTCTTTTTCCAATTGCTGGTCAGCATGCTGTTTATATGTTGTGTAAGCGTGTTGCTCAAGCAAGTCATTCATTTGCGTCATGCCGATATAGGTTGGGAACGGAAAAATCTGGCTGTGTTCGATTATATGTATCCGCAAGATGATTTTGAGCAAATAGCCAAGCGTGTAGGGCAGTTGTCATATACGCAAGTTTTATTGAAGGGTCATTTGGGATTGTTTCATGCCCAGATGCGTATGGCTTCTTCAATAGATGATTGGGAAGGGAAACAGGATTCGGATGCTTCGGTAAATATAGAATTTATCCCCGAAGGCGAAACTTTCATGCGTTTTTATGGCTTGAAATTGCAGGAAGGTGATTATCCGAAAGCGGGTGCTAATGAAATAGTACTCAATGAAAGTGCAGTGAGAGCATTGGGCATACACAAGATAGTGGGAAAGTCTGTACATATGACAAATAAATGGTGTACGGTAACAGGAATTGTGAAAGATTTTCATACAACGGCTCCTACCGTTCCGGTCAATCCGATAGCTCTTACGGGAGAAGCCCATGAAGCGGAAATCGATGGGATCCGAGTGGTTTATAGTGGAGATTGTCTGGCGGTAAGATATCACGAAGGAAAGGGAGAGGAATTGCAAGCGTATGTTGACCGGATGATGGCAGAAGACTATCCCGATGTAAGGTATCGTTTAACCGATATTGAAGAAGCATACGACCGGTATCTTCAATCGGAATATTTGTTGCTGAAATTGCTGGTCTTCGTATCTGTGGTGTGCATGGTAGTTTCCTTGTTTGGCATTTACTCGTTGGTGACACTTGCTTGCCGGCAGCGGCGGAAAGAAATAGCAGTCCGCAAGATAAACGGAGCTACGGTAAGCGATATATTGCTTATTTTTGTGAAGGAATACTTTCTGTTGTTGACATTGGCGGCTCTTGTGGCTTTCCTCATCGGCTACATACTGATGAAGCATTGGCTGGAGCAGTATGTCGAGCAGACCGAAATCAGCGTATGGCTTTTCCTCCTTATTTATATAGGTATGGCGTTGGTGGTTTGCCTGAGCATCGGCTCGCGCGTATGGGAAGCCGTGCGGCAGAATCCGGCGGAAGTAATAAAGGAAATGAATTGATTTTTAAGGTAACGAGGAAACGAGTTGACAAGATAACTAGGTTTAGAATACCAAAGCTATCTAAAAACCTTGTCAACTTGTCAACTCGTCACCTTGTCAACTGAAACTAAAAAAAATATGATACAGCATTACTTGAAAATTGCTTGGCGTAACCTGTGGAAGTATAAGACGCAGAGCGCGATTTGCATCGTGGGGCTGGCGGTATGTTTGTTGTGCTTCAGCATTTGCCTGTATGTATGTCGGCTGATGTGGGCAACCGACCAATGCTTCCCTCAGAAAGAGCGTATTGGCGAAATTGCGATGAAGGAACCCCAAGGAGCGAAAGATTTGGCTGGAGTGCCTCCGGAACTGATAGATAAGTTGCGTATCCTGAACGGGATGGAAGCAGAAGCCTTTACATACCTGGGGAATCCAGGCTATCGTTCGTTTGAGATAGAAGTGAAGCCCGACGAGATGTTGCCGTTCGACCCGATGCTATGTATGGAAGTAGATACGTGTTTCCGTCAAGTATTCGGTGTGGATGTGCTGGCGGGTTCGTGGCAAGCTGCCGTGCATACGCCCAATGCGGTCATCTTGTCGGAAACCTTGGCGCGGCGTATCTATGGAAACCGCTTGCAGGATGCCATCGGAAAGCGTTTGTGCACCACGTCGAGGTTCGCCTTTGCGGGTGCGAACAGTGGCATCGGCTATACCGTGCAGGCGGTGATGGCAGACATTCCTTCCAATAATAGTTTTACGTATATGCAGCCTCTCGCCATGCTGGTGTTGAATGATAGCGATGGGAGGCTGCAATGGAAGGGAAAGGACGTGACGGGAGGTATGGGTTATGTATTGCTGAAAGGAGGGAAAGATAGCCGGAAGAAACTGGAAGCAGACCTTCGCACCAAGGGATTGGGTTTGCAGATGTTTGACAGGGAGTTCGATGTGCATGTCCGTCCTTTAGGTTATGCCTATTGGAAGTACGGTGGTACGATGTATATCGTGTGGATTGCCGGCATTATCGGGAGTCTGGTGCTTTTGGTGGGGTTGCTCAATTTCTTTTATTTCCAAGTGGGGACTTTTCTGGCGCGTAGCGGCGAGTACAGTCTCCGGCGCGTATTCGGGGGAGGCAGCGCACATCTGTTGGGGCAATTATTTGTTCAGGCGGCACTGACGGTGCTGATAGCTTTCCTGTTGGTCTTTGTCTTGATAGAGTTGTTGGCACCCGTATTGCACATCGACATGATGGAGTTCGAACTTAGCATTGATGGTCCGGTATTGCAATACCAGTGTGCCCAATATCTGTTGTTGGTGCTGGCAGGCAGCTTGGGCGTATGCCTGTTTACTGTGGCACGTACACGTCGGATAAATATCCAGACAGGCATCCGCGGCATAAGTATCGGACGGGGCAAGCATCGGGTGCGCAACATCATGCTTGCCATCCAGTATTTCATTTGCTGGATATTTGTCACCTTGTCTTTCGCACTCTATCTGCAGGCAGATAAAACCACATCGGCACTCTTCGGTACGTTGACCCGTCAGGAGAAAAGCAGGATATTGAGCATCCCCTTGGATTACCCGTTTATGAAGCAGGCGGAAAAGCTTGCCTTGATAGAGCGCATGAAACAATGTGCGGGGGTGGAAGATTGCCTGTTGTCAGACGTTGATTATACACAGGGTGCCTCCGGCAATGTGTTCTATATCCAGCCGGATTCCCGGCGCGATAAGGAGGAAACTCCGGTCAATATTCTTAGTGTGCCTCATAACTTTTTCCGGTTCATGCACATTCCTGTCTTGCAAGGCAAGGTTCCCAATACAGAGAATGAACTGGTAATCGATCAGGTTTTCGGGCAGGAATTGCGCACGAAGCACCGGATGGAGCCTTTGGGTGCTACACTTTATGGATATTACGACGAGGGATATAAAGTAGCAGGGATAAGCAGTCCTTTTGTGACCAATGCCTACGGAGGAACGTTTGCTGAGAAAGGGTATGTTTTCCAGCTGGTGGATTTCCGTCAGTATGTGGGGCATTGTTACCTGAAGTGCTATGCCGGAAAGGCAGATGAAGTGCGCACGCAGGTTGACGGATTGTTGCATCAAGCCTTACCCCATACGGTAGAGCCGCGTATCTCTACTTTTCAGGGTGACATCGAGGCGAAACAGGGGATAGAAAATACACTGAAAGGCATCATCTTCTTTCTCGCAGTGGTATGCGTGACCCTTACGCTTTTAGGTGTTTACGCAGCTATTACCATTGATACGGAAAGCCGCAGTAAAGAGGTCGCCATCCGCAAGGTGCATGGGGCAAGCGTGGGGCAGATTATGTGGCTTTTTGCCCGTACTTACATTGGGATAGGTGGGGCGACGGCTTTGTTGGCTTTTCCGCTGCTTTATGGATTTATGGAGTATTGGGAACAGATGTATCGCATTTTTTTTCGCTACGGAGTTTGGTTTTGGGTAACTGTGTTTCTGTTTGTGGCTGCGGTCACAGCCTTTACGGTTGTGTCTCGCATTGTGCGCATTGCCCGCATTAATCCGGCAGAAATGATAAAGAAGGAATGAAACTAGGTGACAAGGAAACTAGGTGACAAGGAAACTAGGTTTAGAGTACCAACGCTATCTAAAAACCTTGTCACCTTGTCAACTCGTCACCTTATTAACTGAAATATTTAATTAAAATAATAACGAACATGAGAAAACTGTTTTTAGCCTGTATGCTTGCCGGAACATTGGCGGCACAGGCACAAGGAAGATTTACAATTGAAGGTACTTTGTCGGGGGTAGACGAAGGAACTGTGTTGGGGTTGTATAAAGACGAAGGAGGAGTAGGTACGGAAGTAGCGGTAGATACATTGCGGAACGGTCGCTTTTTCTTCGAAGGCATGACTACAAGCAATGAAGTGGAAGAGTACGACGTGATGGCAAAAGACTATGGAAAACTGCCTCCTGTCTGGCTTAGCTTGTGGATCGGGCCGGATACGCATTTGAAAGTGAAAGGTGAGAATGCATTACTCCGCACGTGGAGTGTGGAAGGGGGAGCGGAATGTCAGCAGTTTCAACAGCAGTTGATTGAAGCGTCTAAAAAGGAACTGGATGCTTTTCAACAATCTACGATGGAAGCTGTCACTTTGAGCCTGACTTTGCAAAACGCTTCGGGAGAGCAACGGGAGTCGATAATCGCTAAGTTAAAACAGATGCAAGATGAGCAAGACAGCTTGCAACGGTGTGTCATGGCGAACAATATCCGTCTGATGAAGCAGACGGCGGTAAATAAGGTATGGATGAACAGCTTGAACGGATTAGGGATGTTGCTGAAGTATGATAAAAAGTTCTTGCATCGTGATGAGGTGAAAGCACTTTACGAAAGTTTGCCGGATGAATGGAAGAATACCGAGGAAGGGAAGTCGGTCTATACGGCACTTTATCCGCCGGTTGTGGTGAATGATGGAGAGATGGCGGTTGACGGTGATCTGTACGACCTGCAAGGCAAGGTGCATCATTTGAGTGAGTTCCGTGGGAAATATATCTTGCTCGATTTCTGGAGCAGGGGATGCGGTCCCTGCATCCAGTCGCAACCGGAATTGAAAGAAATCAGCGAGCTGCATAAAGATAGCTTGGAAGTGGTCAGCTTGAGTGTGGAGACTGAAAAAGGATGGAGAGCTTCGGTAAAAGACCATCCGTTGGCATGGAATAACTGGAACGACCTGCAAGGGCGGAACGGTATTTCTGCCCGTTATGGAGTGAACGGCATTCCGCATTTCGTGCTGATAGCTCCCGACGGACACATCTTGAAGAGTTGGACAGGATATGGTCTGGGTTTGTTGAAGGTGCAGCTCCGCCGGTGTATGCGTCCGCTGCCTCAAACGGTCTACGGCACACACGAAGGCAATCCGACGGTAGACTACCCTGTGTATGGAAGTTCGAATACCGATGCCTTGCAGATAACGCAAGTGGAACGGACTGATACCGCAACCATTGTCCGCATACATGCTTATTATATCCCCAAGTATTGGATTCGGTTGAGCAAGGAAACCCATTTGGTGGCAGATGACGGGACATCGTGTCCGGTACTCCGTTCGGAAGGTTTTCCCTTGGGTGAGCGGTTCTTTATGCCCGAAAGCGGAGAGGTAACGTTTACGCTATATTTCGCCCCACTTCCGGCAGGCACCCGTACCTTCGATTTTACGGAAGGCGATGGGGCAGATTCGTGGCAAATCAAAGGGATTCGGTTGAGAAAATAATTATAGGTAATAAGGGAAAAAGTTGACAAGGTAACAAGGAAACAAGTTGACAAGGTTTAGAATACCAAAGCTATCTAAAAAACCTTGTCACTTTGTCAACAAAAAAATAGAAAGAATATGATAAAGACAAACAATTTACAAAAGGTTTTCCGCACCGACGAGGTGGAGACCTGGGCATTGAACAATGTGAGTATAGAAGTGAAAGAAGGCGAGTTTGTAGCCATTATGGGTCCTTCGGGATGCGGCAAGTCTACGTTGCTGAACATCTTGGGGTTGCTCGACAATCCTACGGGAGGTGAGTATTACTTGAACGGGAAGGAAGTGTCGAAGTACACCGAAGCGCAGCGCACGTCCATTCGCAAGGGAATCATCGGTTTTGTATTTCAGAGTTTCAACTTGATAGATGAACTGAATGTGTACGAGAACATCGAATTGCCTTTGCTTTACATGGGTGTTCCGGCTTCCGAACGTAAGCGGAAGGTGGAGGAAGCTATGGAAAGGATGGCGATAGCCCACCGTTCGAAACATTTCCCGCAACAGCTTTCAGGAGGGCAGCAGCAGCGTGTGGCGATAGCCCGTGCGGTAGTTTCCAATCCGAAGATGATACTTGCCGACGAGCCGACCGGTAACCTGGATTCGAAGAACGGAAAGGAAGTGATGAGCCTGTTGACCGACTTGAATAAGGAAGGCACCACCATCGTGATGGTGACCCACTCGCAACACGATGCCGGTTATGCCGGACGTATTATCCGTCTGTTCGACGGTCAGGTGGTGACGGAAGTGGCGTTGTGATGGTATATGTTGGTTAAAAACGCAGATTAACGCAGATTTTCGCAGAATTTGAATATGGGTGAAAGTTTGTGTTAATCTGCAGGAATTTGAGTTCAATTGATTAGTTGATTCTTATGTCTTATTATCAGTTATTGCGGTTGATTGTACGAGGCTGGTGGCGCAACAAGTTGTTTACTGTGGTAGAATGGGGCAGTTTGGTCATTGGCATCTTGTGCGTTTCTTTGTTGGGAGCTTTTGTATTGCATGAGTATCGTGCCGATAAAGTGATTCCTGACGGAGAACGTATCTTACGCCTGACTCAACAGGTGTCAATGGGAGAGCAGGCAGCGACTACTTTTATATATGGACCGGATGTGCCGCAAATCGTGTCTGCTTTTCCCGAAATAGAAACTTCTACCCGTGTGTCGAAACGTAGTAAAGTTTCGGTTGTATATCGGGATGAGACGTTTTCAATAGAACGGTTTATGCTGGCAGATTCAACGTTTCTTGACTTCTTTCCTTTGGAGGCGGTGCAAGGCAGTTGGCAAGAAGTACAAGTACAACCGGATGCGATTGCTTTGGAAGAAAAGACGGCGTTGCGGATATTTGGCTCATCGGATTGCTTGGGAGAATCCCTTGCCATGACTGTTGACGGAGATGTTCGTCCGATGGTTGTGAAGGTGGTGTTCCGCAATCCGGCGCAGGCTTTATTGTCTGTAGGTGCTTTGAGTCTGTCGGCAGGTTCTGATGACGGAGAAGCTTGTTTCATCAAGTTGCGTGAAGGGACGGACTTGGATAAATTCCGGCAGAAGTTTGCGGAAACTCTTCTTCCTACGGTATTGGGTAAAGGTCATTTGGATACACAAACTTTACACGAGTCTTATTTTGATACCAGTGTGCAGGACCTTGTTTTGCGGCATCGTTCGCTTGTCATTCTGGTTATTGGAGGAGTCGTGGCATTGCTTGTATTGTTAGTCGCTTGTTTTAATTACCTCAATTTAGGGCTTACCCGTTTGTTGGACCGGATGCGTATGTTGCATATTGAGGTTTTTGCCGGTGCGTCGCGGAAAGACATTTATCGCCAGTTGTTTTTAGATACGTGCCTGATGATTGGGCTGGCGTTCATTTGTTCTTTTTTGCTGATGAATGACCTGTTGCCTTTGTTCAACCGGTTGATGGATGTCGAGTTGACGATGGGGTACATACTGTCTTATCAAGTATTGCCTTGGTTGTTGTTGGGAGGTATTGTCCTTGCGGGGATTCCTGCCTTTTTCATCAGCCGGAAGTTGCAGTCGCTTACCGAAAGCGAGTATCGTTGGTTCTATCAGGGTAAGATAAGACGTTTGCTGGTGTCTTGCTTTCAGGGAGGACAGTTTGTCGTGACCTTGGTTTTATTCAGTGTGTTTTTGATTATCCATAGCCAGTTGGAACTGATAAAGAAAGACAACCTGCGGTTTGAGGGAGTAATTGATGTGTATGTAGAAAAGGATTGGGGACCTCCTGTTTCTGCGTGGATGGAAGAAGCAAGGCATTGGCAAGGAGTAAAGGAGGTGACCTTGTCCGAAACAGGGCTTTTTGAAGAATCAATGGCCATTATCGGAAAATCGGGAAATCCGGAAGACATTGTTTGGATAGATATGGTTTCGTGCCGGAAAGACTTTTTGGACTTTTATCGGCTGGAACTAATAGACTCGGAACAGACCGCTCGTTTGCTTCCTGCTACCGCCTATCCCGTTGTGGTGAACGAAACATTTGTGAAGAAGTTTGTTCCTGATGGCATCAATCCGATTGGTGAACAGGTGTCCAAATACCTTCCCGATGAACCGTTGTTCGATAACCGGACTATCGTAGGGGTAGTGCGTGATTTCAGGAAAAGGTCGTTATCCGAATCGGTTTGGCCGTTGTTTATCAGCCTGAACGATGTATCGTCTGCCGATGTGCAAACACTTTCGGTAAGGGTAGAGGAGGGCAGGAAAGCGGAAGTCTTGAAACAGTTGAGACGGAAATGGGAAGAGGTTTATCCCGACCGGACGTTTGTATATCAGGATATAGGAGGTATATTGGAAGAAGCCAATCGGGATGTCGTGATGTTGACGGATATCCTGTCTTTGTATGCGGCAATCAGTTTGTTGCTGACTTTTTCTGGTTTGTTCAGTTTGGTGCGTTATACCGTCCGTCTGCGTCAACGTGAAATAGCCTTGCGGAAGATACATGGAGCTTCTTTGGGACAAATACAATGGATATTATCTTGCTCGTATGTAGCGGGGGTGGCAATTGCCTTCCTGATAGCCGTGCCTTTGGTGTATGCTTGCATGCTGCCGTGGCTGGAGCATTTTCGTTATTATGTTCCCATCTCCATTTCACATTTCGTGATGCCGCTGGCAATTACGGCTGGAATCACCTTCCTTACCGTGTGGCTAATCGGTTATAAGGTTGCGAAAATGAATCCTGCTGAAGTCATCAAGCGGGAATAACCGATTTTATGCGTATATTTGTTACATTATTCAATAAAAACAGCTTATGAAAAACAGTACATTTGTTGCATCGGCTTTATCAGCCTTGATGCTGGCGGCTTGCCAGACAGGACCTAAAGTCGTAGAGAACCCACTGATTGAGAGTGCCAACAGCATGACACTTGATATCGCGAAAGTAGAACTGACCGACACCGCTACGGTGTTGCATGTGGATGCGTATTTCCGGCCGCATTATTGGATTCGCATCGATTCGAAAACTTATCTGCGGGCAGAAGGTAAAAACTATGCTTTGACTGATGCACAAGGTATTACACCCGATTCGCTCTTCTGGATGCCTGAGTCGGGAGAGGCTTCGTTTGTACTTTCTTTCCAGCCGTTGCCCAAACGGACAAAGTCTTTCGACTTCATCGAATCGGATTGTGCCGACTGCTTTAAGCTGTTTGGCATAGACCTGACCGGGAAGAAGAGTTATGATACTCCTGAAGGCATTCCTGCCGAAGCTTTGCAGATAGACGGGAATGCAACCATGCCTGCACCTGTCTTTAAGAGTGGGGAAACGACGGTTGAAGTCCATTTGCTTCATCACCGGAAAGAACTGGGAAAGGAACAGGCTATGTATGTCAACACTTTGACAGGCGGGCAAGAGGAATATACGGCAGCCATTGATTCGGTAACCGGAGTGGTGACATTCAAATTTAGCCAATATGGTCTGGCTGAGGCTTTGTTCCCGATGGCTGGTTCGGTATTGCTTGCTCCCGGCGAACATGTCACGGTGTATATAGACCAGCGGTTCAGTGGCCAACGTATCGTTGCCAGTCGAAAAGGTTCGGAAATACAGTCGTTCCGGACATTGTATGCAGATGGCACGTATGCCAATCTTAATAACCTGGTTAATAGCCGGACGGATTGGCCCGCATGGTCAATGAATCTGTATAGCGGCAAGTTTGGGGATTACAAGATGAGTGCGGAAGCGTATGAAACGTATGTGGTAAATCGGTATAAGGAGTTGTCGGATAGCATTGCGTCGGATAGCCTGCCATCTTTGATGAAAGAATGGATGCTGTTGTCCTTGAAAGGCGAAGCAGTTGTGGCTATGATGGATGGAGACCGGGGACGTGAGTTCAATTACCGCTACTTGCATAACGACTGGGACAGGCGGAATCCCGTGAAAGGAATCGACCCGATGAAGCCTGAATGCATCTTAGGGCTTACCAAGTTATTCGATATAAACGACCCGCAACTGTTAATGGGGGCACGAAGCTCTGATTATATCGGTAGTGTGGCGTATGCGGATGAAGCTTGGATAAAAGCTGCCGGCATTCAGACCGGACTGGTACCTTCGTTACGGAAGTTTATTCCGCTTGTCGGGAAAGCACAGGCTGGGACGTTGACCGAAGCCGATATGAAAGTATTCGGTGCGGAAGACAATCCGTTTTATGCGGATGCATTGAGAGCGATGCAGCAAGAGACGTTAGCCCAATTAGAAGCTGTAAAGGATAAGGCGGTTGTTGAGCGGACTCCCGATGTACCGGTTGAGAAGTTGTTCGATGCCATTGTATCTCCCTATAAGGGCAAGGTGGTGTTGGTAGATTTTTGGAATACGTGGTGCGGTCCCTGCCGTGCGGCTATCAAGGCTACCGAGCCGCTGAAAGATACGGAACTGAAGAGCGATGACTTGGTATGGATTTACATTGCCAACGAGACATCGCCCATTGTAAAATACAAGACCATGATTCCTGATATCAAAGGCAAGCATTTCCGCCTGAACGATAAGCAGTGGGAGTATCTCGCCAAAAAGTTCAAGATAGACGGCATTCCTTCGTACGTATTGGTGGATAAAGACGGATCGTACCGTTTACGTAACGATTTGCGCGACCACGATTTGTTGTGCAAGACATTGGCAGAGAAAAGCCAGTCTGAATAATAAATCGGTGTAAAGAGTTGTATCTGGCGGAAAATGATGTAAAGGGAGTTCCGCAAAGTACCGGTAGATACTTGTTAAGAAACGAATATATACTTCATTTGCCGATGAAGTATATATTCGTTTGCAGTTTCAGTATATATGAAACTGCTTTCGGAGATATCTTCGTTTTTCAACCCAGCTTACTGGCAGCATGCAGCATTGTCACTTATTTTCTGTGCAATCTGTGGTGAAAGCAAAATGCCATTAGAAAGCAATGCCTTCGGGCACGATGCTTTCGATGCGGTTCTCCACTTCGTCGGGCACTTTGGAAAAGAAATCCAGTCCGGTTTCTTCTTCTACCTGGTCTACCTTGACCATATAGTTTTTCAGATTCTGGTGATGTGCTTTGTTTTCGAACAGGAAGCCCATGGCAATGGGGTTTTTCCGGTTGTAGATGAGCACGACTTTAAAGAAACGGTCGGGTACAGCCACCTGATGCTTTCCGATTCGTTTGGGCGAGACCTTGTCATAAATCGGACCGCAGGCTATGTAGACTCTTCCATATTTCTTGGCCCATTCGCGGCATTTCTCTTCCAGGTCTCCCCAGTCGTCACGGTTCAGTTTCCGGTTTTGCGGGCAGATGTTGCTCATGTAGAACGATTCTTTCATTGCCTGTTTGCTCCATTTCATGTCGGCTGCCGGGGCCATGTGTCCGCGGTCGTAGCCCGAATGGGTGTAGTCGGAGGCCTCCACGCGAGGTTCAGGCAGACTGGGGTCGGGCAGGAACTGATTGGTGCGTCCTTCTTCTCCCGTCGTTTCCTGACGCGTAAGTTCCCATGCCACCCAGTTGGGTGTTTTATAATGATGGTTGTAAGACACGGTATATCCGGTATGGGTGATGATGGTTTCGTCTCGCTGGCGGATGGTTTTCGGTATCTCCAGTTGTAAGGAGTATCTGCCATCTGGTGCTTTAGCCTTTGTGTTTTCTGTGACACTTGCTTTATCCGTCAGTGTTCTGATTGTTTCGGAGCTGAATATTTTTCCATCGTTCTGGTAGAGGTAAAGAGCTCCGATAATGATTGCTGCCAGCAGGATAAAGCCTTTCAGTCCTCCTCCTGCTTGTTTTTTACGTTTTTTTGCCATATTACAGAAGTTTGAAACGCATCCGGAAGATGCCGTCTTTATAGTCGTGGCTGATGATTTTGAACATACCTATTTCGGATGTGTTGGCTACGTGCAGTCCGATGCAAAGGCATTCATCGTAATCGCCCACTTTCACAATGCGTACGGTGTCCGAAGCTCCTTTGGGCAGGCGTTTCAGGTCGAATCGTTCCTTGGCTTCTTGCTGGGTGATGAATTCGGTAGTGATGGGCAGGTGCCGGGCTATGACTTCGTTTACGGTTGTTTCGATGTGGGTTATTTCTTCATCGGTCGGGGCTTGTGGCAAGGCAAAGTCGAGTTTGCTTTTCTTGCGTTCAATGTGCGCCGATACGGCTCGGCCGCATCCGAAGAGGTTGACCATGGTACGGTTTACGATGTGTTCGCACGTGTGCATGGGCGGATATTCCGTCTTGTTGTGTTCGTTCAGTTGAGGTTGTTCCATAATTCTTTTTTTGCGTGGTGTATTTTTTTGATGCATCATGACACACAGATTACCCGGATAGCATAAAAATGTCTGTCTGCGTTATCTGTGTGTCATTAAAATGCACAAATAAATTATAATTACTTGTTCATGTTGCTGTTGGTCAATGTCTTGCCTTCGTATTCACCGGTCAGTGCATTGAGGAAAGCTTCTATTTTTTGTGCTTCTTCGGGCGATAGTTCTTGTCCTACCTGGTATTTTGCCATCATGGTAATTGCCTGGTTAAGTGTTTCTACACTTCCGTCGTGGTAATACGGATAGGTCAGTGCCACGTTGCGCAAGGTTGGTGTCTTGAAGCGGTATCGGTCTCGTTCTACCTTGGTTTGTGCCCATCGTCCGTTGTCTCCATCTGTCAGTCCCGACTTTTGGGTCAGTTCCCGGTCTTCAAAGTAGTTGGCGCGTTGTCCCATCAGTTCATAACTCAGCCCACCCATGCTGGCACCGGCATGGCATGTGGCGCAGCTATATTGCTTGAACAGGTTATAGCCTGCTATCTGTTCGTCGGTCATGGCAGACTTTTCACCTTTCAGATAGCGGTCGAAAGCCGAATTGGGTGTTACCAGCGTTTTTTCGAATTCGCTGATGGCGTCAGTGATGGTGGCTTGGCTCAGTCCTTCGGGATAAACCTTTATGAAGTCTTTTACGAACGCTTTGTCTTCGGAAAGTCGTGCTACGATTTCATCGAATGACTGGCATCCCATTTCTACGGGGTTCAAGGGAGGTCCTCCGGCTTGTTCTGCCAATGTCTCAGCACGTCCGTCCCAGAACTGTGCGAAATTGAAGCAGGCATTATATACCGTCGGGGCATTTACTCCGCCCAGCTGTCCTTTGATACCTTCCGAGTAGCGTTTGTTGTCTACTCCGGCGGTGTTCAGGCCGTGACAGGTAGCACACGAAACGGTTCCATCGGCAGAGAGCCGTGTGTCGTGATAGAGCAGTTTGCCTAAAGCTGCCTTTTGCGGATGATAAGCGATGCTGTCGGGCAGAGGGCGTACGGGTTCGTTGACAAATTCGGGTGCTGCCAGCGGGTTGTGGAAATACCTGGCACGGATGCTTTTGATAGCTGCCAGCATCCGGTCGCGCTTTTCAGGGGTGATGGACGAGCCCCAATGTACGAGGTAATACTCTTTCATCGGCATGGAACCGTCGATGATGCATTGCTCTACTTTGTTGAGGTCTACTTCATTGGGTACCGATTCGTCTTTCATGGTGCGCATGAAAGGCAGGATGTCGAATGTGGCATAACCTTCTTGCACATGCTTGTTTATCATTCCCTTGATGACAGGGAAGTGGGCATAGAAAGGCAAATCCGGTGCCATTGAATGGCAGGAGGCGCATCCGCCGTCTGTCAACACTTGAACCACTTGCTCGTTTGCCGTTAAACTGGCAGACGGAGCATTGTTTACAGCTCGGTAGATGACGGCGAGCAGGGCTATTACCGCCACCACGGTTAAAACAATGATTGAACTTTTTTTCATGTCGTTTTTTTATGTTATTGAGTTTTTATATTTATGGGTTGTTTCCTATAGGGTACTATTTTGTTATTCACGGGACACAGCTGGCAATCTGTTATGCTTTTGTCAAGTATATACGTGCATACTGTTTTGTGCCGAGGGCAGGTAGTTGACACCATACCAACACATCTGCATGCACAGGAAGCCGGTTGCCAATAACAGGACGTTCCACTTCTGGTGCCGGGGCTTGCCATAGAGACGGAGGTGAAGGTAAAGCAGATAGATGCTCCATGTGACGGCGGCCCATGTTTCTTTCGGGTCCCAACTCCAGAAATATCCCCATGCTTCTTTTGCCCATAGGGCACCGCTTAGCATGCCGAAGGTCAGGAAGGCCAGCCCGATACATGTCAGACGGTCGATGGTGGGTTGATAGCGGCCGGTATGTTTTATCACACCTGCCAGGGCAAGCAGGAAGGCACAGCCGAACACGGCATAGGCAAAGATGTAGACTGTTACATGGGGCACGAACCAGTAACTTTGCAAGGCAGGCATCAGTGAGCGGTCGTGCTGTTCGGGGTTCATCAGATTCATGATGACGAATACAAGGGTGAGTAGGGTGGAAAGGGGAAGTATCCACCTGTAGTGCCAACGTCGGTAGGTAAGCAAGCCGCATAGCATCAGGAAGAAAGAATACCACAATCGGGTTTCTCCTTGGGTACGGAGCGGCGGACGTTGCAACGAAATCCAAAAGCAAATAATGAAGGCTGCATAGATACACAGTCCGGTACAGGTCAAGGCGAAAGCTTTCTTGCTGAATTCCGTGCTACGGAATGCCGCGAAGGCACCTCCCACCCATAGCAGTGTTGCACTAAGGGCAAATCCGATAAATTCGTCCCATGTCAGCATGTTTCATCACCTCCTTTCTTTGGCAGGGCAGGTATCCCTTGTGTAAATAAGAGTACGCAACCAGCTATCAGCATCCAGATTCCTGTCCATAAAGCATACTTCCAAGGCTCTTTCACCAGTTGCAACACGCAATAATGTGGTTGTTCGTTTGCCGGTACGTGTTCGTAATCTGTCAGGTAAAGATTGTCCGTCCACGAAAGCGTGTAAGGGTGATTTACTTTCAAGGTAGCACTTTTGTCTCCTATGATTACTTGGGCGTTGTAGCTTTGTGGGGTTCCATCGGGATGATAGGCTATATCGAATGTCTGCAACTGCATGGAATCTTTCAGCAAGATGCTTTTTCCGTGTCTGTCGAATGCTTGCCGGGTCGGTTGGTCTTTGGTGACCAGTATCCTCCATTCATGTGTGTCGGCACTTCCCGCCATTCCACCTCCTAATGCAAGTAGCAGTCCGATGTGGGTCAAGGCAAAGCGCAGCTTGTGTGCCCGTTTTCTGCACATGCCCCGGTAAATGACGATGAGCAGGTGGGCAAGTAAGGCAATGAGGGTGAATACCGTCCACCATGAATCGGGGGTCAGTAACGTACCGAAGCCCATCAGCAGGCATGAAACAAAGGTTATCCCCAATAACAAGAATGTGGTGGCAGGTGCTGATAAAACCAGATAGCCAGCCGACTGAGGTTTTTCTTTGTGAAGAATCCACAGGCTTGTCACCCCCAATAGCAGGAGGGCGGCATTTACAGGGAAGGCGAAGAATGCTATCTGGCATTTACCGAATGTCAGCTGGCAACCGAGTGCCACGGCGAAGTATGTACCCCAATATCGATATAACGTCGCTTTTTTCATAAATCCGTCTGGCTTTATTTGTTCCGATGCAAAAGTACATATTAATGTAATAGGTTCTTTCTTTGCCGATGATTTATTTTAACGGATATCTGCCAATATCCCATGTAGGGGCGGATGCGATATGCCCTCTACCATGTGTCATATACAAAATGCTCAATTAGTACCGCGGGAAGCATAGACAGTTTCTTAGAATCTGTCGTTTAAGGTATATTTTGAAGTATTTTTCCCCACCGTCAAGTTAGAAGTGCAACTCCGCCACCGCCTTCCTCCGTCCTTGGAGCGTAGCGGAAAGGGCGGAGGAAGGCGGTGGAAGCCGGGCTTCGGGTCATCCG
>NZ_NFJG01000050.1:0-27719 GCF_002159755.1 Bacteroides sp. An269 | reverse complement strand
CCATGATGCCAAGACTGGGACTTTCCTCCCGTCCCGCCTGTTTACGGATAAGGGAGTGCAAGGCATCCATCACCTCTTCAAACACACCTTCAAGCTTCCACTTGCGGAAATAGTAATAGACGGTTTGTCAAGGGGCGAAGTCAGAAGGAAGCATACGCCACTGGCAGCCGGTCTTGTTGATATAAAGGATGGCATTCCATATTTCACGCAAATCATATTTTCGGTTCCTCGCTTGCGGCTCTAAAATATTTTTTATAACTTGCCACTGTTTTTCAGTCAGGTCGGTTGGATACTGTGTCATAACTTTATTGTTTGGTACCTTTAAAGATATAACATTTTTCCAATTGACCGACTGATTTGAGATCTGAAGATGCTTATAACATTATTCTTGAATCAATTCAAAACAGTTTCTTAGATTGAAGAGGATTATCTTCTCTAGCGGAGAAGATAATCCCATATTCAGTATCAGATAATTACATTGTATGTATGCCTGATATGAGTATTTTTAATCCTCTTGCATCCCACAAGGTTTCATTTGATTTGTAGGATTCGAACAGGTTGTTGTTTTACTTCATCCAGTGGGACGGCTTGATAGGCGACTTTTGAAAAATCAATATCTTTGAGTCGGATACTACGTATCTCGCTGTTGTACATCGTACGGTAATAAATAATACGGTGTTTCATGTCTGTAGCCGAAGTCCATTGGGTAGCACTGGGAATGTCGGCGGGGATTTTTCCTCCGGTAAATTCAATGCCTACGGGAATGTCGAAATTGTTCAATATCTGGAATGACTGGAGAACCGTTTTTAGTGCGTTTTCCTGTTTGGGTGCCGTGGCTTGATAGAATGCAGCTCTTACGAAACGTGAAGGAGGAGTCACATCACCTGGGATACCGAGGAATCCGCTTCCTGCCCCGAAAGAAGCCAGTCGCGTATCGCCCAATGATTGGGAAGGAGCTGAACCGGGATAGAGGTTCACGTAGTTATTAAGATTGGTCAGGTGCCATTCGAATCCGGGTGAATTGGTCAGTACGCCTAGGTCGTTTTCGTAAAACCGGGCTTTTCCTTGAACGATTTCCAGTACAATTTGTCGTCCGCTGACATCGGTAAACCGCCAATGAACGGTAGAAGCACGCGGGTCGATACTGATGATGTGTGCTTCGTTTACTTTTTCTGTCACTTCTTCCAGTGTAGCACATTCGCCCAATATCCAAGCAACCAGTTGCAGGTCGGCTATGCTGGTATCTTTTTGGGCAGGGTTGTAAGTTTCGTATTCTCCATAATTGGGAAAATAAAATAGTCCGGCAGATAAGCCGGCTTCATTGATACCTTCGGCAATGAAGTCTTTTTGTTCTACTGCAAGCCCTACATAACCATAACGTGCAGTAAATGTCATGCCTTTGTTTCCATCGGGAGTAAGCGAATGCATTGTATAGCCTCGTGGTACAATGATATACTGGCTGTTCAGGTCGCTGCCTCCCCATTCGATGGTACGGGCTACGATGGTGGTACTGTCTTGGCTGGTCAGGGTGATTCCTGTACAGGCATTTGCCGGGAGCGATACGTTGAGCATGCCGGCGAAGGCTAAGATTGAAATGATGGATGGTGTTTTCATGGTTTTTGAGTTTTTAAGTTTTTGAGTTTTTAAGTTTTTGGGTTTTTGAGTTTGAGCGTTCCTAAAGGGCTTCCCGACTTATAAACTTATTAACAATCTATGTGGTTAAATGGTTCAAGTTTTCATCAGATAGAGTTTTCCGTTCTCTTGCTTGATGCGTTCTTCCGAAAGCAGGTACGTCAGTACGTTCAGAATTTTTTCTTCGGGTACAGACAAGGCATGAATCACTTCCTGTGGGGTGTGGGGATGTCTGTTCAGCAAGTTTTTTATATCGGAGGCAATGTCTTCGTATTCACCTTTTTTTAATCCGGATGTATGTTTCTCAAGGCATACGTCACATTGTCCGCAATTATGTTCATTATTTTCACCGAAATAATGCAGCAGCATCCGGCTTCGGCACTGGTCGTTGCTCTCGGCATATTCCAACATTGCCTGTATGCGTTTTTCATAACTTCTTTTCCGGTCTTCGTATACTTCTTTGTTTAATACAATACGGTTCGTGTCTTGCCTCTCGCGTGTATATATAATATAAGGAGTCTTTTTGCCCGGTATATAGTGTAGGATATGTCGTTTGGTCAAAAGGATGAGCGTATCATATACCTGTTGGCGTGAAAGTCCGCTTCTTTGGGATAAAGTTTCTTCATTGATGTATGCATAATCGCTGAACAGGCCGGTGTACGAGCGCAGGATAATGCGGAGCAGTTTTTCTGTATCCTGGTTATGCTCTTCCATACGGTATAATTCATCGCGGCGCAGGGTGAAAATAAGACGGGAGGCATTGTCTTGCTCATCGGTATATTCCAGGTATCCTGCGCGGGTCAGTATTTTCAGGGCACTGTCTACGCGAACTGGAAAATGCTTGAAGCGCTGACAGAACTCATCGATGTTGAAAGCGAAAGTACATCCTCTGCCATCACCCATGGCCATCTGGTAATAGTAGTTGATGTGTTCATATACTTGGCGGATATAGTCTTTTTCTGGAAAGGCATCACTTATCCGTTTTTTCAAAATAGTCTTGTCACTTTGTGCATACAGTAAGACCGCGTATGCTTTTTGTCCATCACGTCCCGCACGTCCGGCTTCTTGAAAATAGGCTTCCGGTGAATCTGGAAAATCGATATGAATAACCAGCCGCACGTCCGGTTTATCAATGCCCATCCCGAAGGCATTGGTAGCCACCATTACACGATACGTACCTGCCTGCCAGCCTTTTTGTCGCAAGTCTTTGG
The DNA here is from genome assembly GCF_002159755.1 of Bacteroides sp. An269. NCBI lineage: Bacteria > Pseudomonadati > Bacteroidota > Bacteroidia > Bacteroidales > Bacteroidaceae > Bacteroides > Bacteroides sp. An269. The sequence goes on along the minus strand of NZ_NFJG01000050.1, from coordinate 24,876 downwards.
TTTTGTTGTCTAGTCCGGCATGGTAGAAAGTGGCACTGATATCGTGCTGGTTTAGGAATAGTGATATTTCTTTGGTGCGTTTCCGGTTTCGTGTATAGACGATTGCAGAACCTTGCACTTGGTTAAGGATATGTAGCAATTCACCGCTTTTATCTTCCGTGCGGCGGACAATATAGGCAAGGTTTTTGCGCTCGAAACTCATCCGGAATACGTTTTCTTCGCGGAAGGCAAGCCGTACTTGGATGTCCTTTACCACTTCGGGGGTAGCTGTAGCTGTCAGTGCCAGTACGGGTACATCGGGCAAGAGTTTGCGCACATCGGCTATTTTCAGGTAGGCAGGACGGAAATCATATCCCCATTGCGAAATGCAGTGTGATTCGTCTACTGTTATCATGCTTACTTTCATACTGCGCAACTTGTTCTGGAAGATTTCGGTGCCGAGCCGTTCGGGTGAAATGTATAGAAACTTATAGTCACCGAAGATGCAGTTTTCCAGTGCAATGACAATCTCCTCACGCGTCATACCCGAGTAGACTGCTTGTGCCTTGATACCGTGTTTTCGCAGGTTTTGTACTTGGTCTTTCATCAGGGCAATCAGCGGAGTGATGACCAGGCATAGTCCGGGATTCGCCAGGGCAGGCACTTGAAAGGTAATGGACTTTCCACCGCCCGTAGGCATCAGCCCTAACGTGTCACGTCCACTACCGATACTGGAGATAATGTCTTCCTGTATGCCTCGGAAATTGTCATATCCCCAGTAGTGTTTCAATATGCTTTTATAATCGGTCATGTCTGTTTGCTCGGTTTAATATCCTCTATTTGTAACTGAATGTCTCCTCGTTTATGAGTGTTTTCTTCAATGGTATAGCAGATATTAAACGATTGTTTGGTCTTGATATAACGAGCCTGCGAACTTTGTCCGAATGCGATTCCGTTCATCACATTGTTTGACTTGTTGTCTACCAATTCCAATTTGATATGCTCCTGGTCACGTCCTACTACTTTACTCGTGCCATAATCGTAAACGTTCAGCGTAGAGAATACCGGTTTCGGGTTTTCAGGTCCGAAAGGATTGAACTTCTTCAAGTCGAAGAAGAATTTCGGAGTGATATCCCTGAAATCCAGTTGGGCATCGATATCAATGGTGGCACTGGTCTGTTCAGGCAGAATATGGTCGGTTACATACTCTTCGAAACGCCGGGTAAACTCCGGTACGTTTTCTATTTTCATCGAAAGCCCTGCGGCATATGTATGTCCGCCGAAGTTTTCCAGCAAATCCCGGCAATATTCGATGGCTTTATATACATCAAATCCCGATACCGAACGTGCAGAGCCGGTGGCAAGATTATCGGTTCGTGTCAATACAACAGCAGGTCGGTAATAGATTTCCGTCAGACGTGATGCAACGATACCGATTACTCCTTTGTGCCAGGCTTCGTTGTAAATGACAATAGATCGCCGTTCGGACAAATTGTCCAAATGGTCGACAATCTTGTTTGCCTCTTCCGTCATATTCTTATCCAGGTCTTTCCGTGTTTCATTATACCGGTTGATCTGATTTGCTTTTTCCAATGCTGCGGGGAAATCTTTTTCCGTGAGCAGGTCTACAGCTTCCTTTCCATTCTGTATACGGCCGGACGCATTGATGCGGGGACCTATCTTAAAGATAATGTCACTCATGTTGAGTTCCCTGTCGGACAAGCCACATACATCGATGATGGCTTTCAGTCCTACGCTGGGGTTGGTATTCAGTTGGCGTAAGCCATGATAAGCCAGTACCCGGTTTTCTCCCATGATGGGTACAATATCAGATGCGATGCTTACTGCTACCAAGTCTAACAGAGGAGTCAGTTGATGAAACTCTATCCCGTTGTTCAGTGCAAAGGCTTGCATAAACTTGAAGCCCACTCCACAACCCGACAAGTGATCGTAAGGATAAGTCGAGTCAAACCGTTTCGGGTTCAAGATGGCAACCGCGACCGGCAATGTATCGTCGGGTACATGATGGTCGCAGATGATAAAATCGATACCTTTTTCCTTGGCATAGGCGATTTCCTCTACCGCTTTGATGCCACAATCCAACACAATAATCAGCTTTACGCCGGTTTCGTACGCATAATCCACTCCTTTTTTCGATACTCCATACCCTTCGTTATAACGGTCGGGGATGTAATAGTCGATGTTCGAATAGAACTGCTGGAGGAATTTGTATACCAGTGCAACGGCGGTTGTGCCGTCCACGTCATAGTCTCCATACACCATGATGCGCTCTTTCCGTCCCATGGCTTTATTCAGGCGCTCCACGGCTAGACTCATGTCTTTCATGAGAAACGGGTCGTGCAGTTCGTTCAGTTGCGGGCGGAAAAAGCGTTTGGCTTCACCAGCCGAGGTAATACCTCTTTGTAAGAGCAGCCGGCAAAGAATTGGGCTGATGCCAATTTCTTTCGCCAGAGCCTTAGCTGCTTCCCGTTCTTCGAGTGTAGGAGGTTGATAGTTCCATTTGTAGTTCATTTATATATTTTTTTTCTTTCTTTTTCTGCATTCAAAGGAGCGGGGTATGAATACTTGAAAATATGCCCTGCTCTTTCAACTTGTAAAAGTAAGAAAAAAGCAAGAAAAAAACGGCTAATTCCCGAATTATTTTCAGGAACCAGCCGTTTAATTATTTATAAATATTCTATATTATTGATTTACAGCCCCAGTTTTTTGGCTATATCTGCCGGGATTGCTTTTTTATGTACCAGTATATTCATAGTTTTATAAGCGACGAAAGTTTTCGATGCATACCAGATGCCTTTGTACTTGCCTTCCGTGCCCCATGAATTTTTTACCATAAAGTATTCTTTTCCGTTCTGGTCTTTGGCGATGCCGTAGATGACCATGCCGTGGTCGTCGGTCGTTTCCCAATTGTCGAAAGCTTCCTGGCGCATCTCTTGGGTTACGGTGATTTCCGGAAGCGGTTTGGCAGTAAGCTCTTTGCGTTTGTCTGCAGGGCTCAAACCCAGCCAATGTGCCATATCCGAGCCTGTCAGTTCGGCGCCTTTTTCCACATCGGGGCATACGGCAACTCCATTGCGTGTGAAGCCTTGTTCGCTTACATCAGCTCCCCAGGCGAATGTGTATCCATTGTTGATGGCGTTTTCCATTACTGCCATCAGTTCGTCAATGGGAAGGTTATACGACAAAGCGTTGCGCCAGTTGTCTTGCACTTCGATGCTGAACTGTTTGTAGAACGGATGGTGTGTGTACGAGGTCAGCGAAACATAGTCATCCATATTCAATCCCAATACTTCATCGGCGAAGGTTCGCGGTGTGTAGGTCTTGCCTTTATAGGTGAATTGTTCCGGACATTTGCCCAGGTAAGTATCGTAAATGGCACATACTCCGTTTTTCCAGACTGGACTTAATTTTTTCAATTTACCTTTGGCTATGGCATCTACATACCCTGAAGCTACGGCATCCAGTTCGTTGTGGTTCGGGAGTGAATCGCCGTACATGATGCCCGGCATGGCTTCTTGGGGCACCATTCCATAGTTTTCGTAACAGTATACGATATCTTCAAAACTTCCGCCCGGCGAGAAGGAAGCATCGCCGTGATAACGCACGTAGTTTACGGCACGGTCTTCCATCGTATGATGTACAACGAACATTTCCGACAAGTCGAACTCTCCTTTTCCCAACCGGAGCAGTTCCGATTCGAAGAAACCGAGGGTAGAGAACGACCAGCACGTGCTCGACTGGTTTTGATCTTTGATGGAAGTAATCGGGTTTTCTTTTACCGTAGTAAATACAAATCCTTCTTCTTCTGTCTTGTCTTTCTTAGGACCTTTGGCATATACATTGCTAAAGCAGATGCCCATTGCTAAAATTGCGATAAGTTTATTCATTGTTATTTATAGAGTTAATAGTTAATAATTAATACTTAATAACGGCGGATGCTTTCGATTTCCGCTATTCACCATTAATTATTAATTGTTCATTATTTAATTATTAATTACTTCATGATTTCTTCCACTTCCTCGATGGTGATGGGGATATGTTTTTCACCGGTGAAGCGCGAACCGCCGGGGATAATCAGGATATCGTCTTCCAGTCGGATGCCCCCGAAATCCTTATACTTATCAATGGCATTGAAGTCGAGGAAGTCGGTATGCATTTTGTCGGCACGCCATTTATCTATCAGGTCGGGGATAAAATAGCAACCCGGTTCGTCGGTGATGACGAAGCCTTCCTGTAAGCGTCGTCCCATACGCAAGGATGCCAGGCCGAACTGTTCGGAAGGACGTACTTCATCATCATAACCAACGTAACATTGTCCCAGGTCTTCCATGTCGTGTACATCGATACCCATCATGTGTCCCAGTCCGTGGGGCATGAACAGGGCATGTGCTCCTGCTGCTACGGCATCCTCTACGTTGCCTTTCATCAGTCCCAGGTCTTTCAGCCCTTGTGCCAGTACACGGCACACTTCCAGATGGACCGATTTGTAGGTGATACCCGGACGTGCCAGTTCCAGGGCACGGTCATGACAAGCCAGCACGATGCTGTACACGTCACGCTGGCGGCTGGTGAACTTGCCTCCTACCGGGATGGTACGTGTATGGTCTGAGCAATAGTTGGTCGTACTTTCGGCTCCTGCATCGGTCAGCATCAGTCTGCCCGCCTGAAGTATCTGGCTATGGTCATGGTTGTGCAAGGTCTGTCCGTTCTGGCTCAAGATTGTGGCGAAAGATACCATATTGCCGTAAGATGCGGCAATGCCGTCCAGTACACCGGCGATGTATTGTTCGGATACACCCGGTTTGCAAAGTTTCATTGCTGCGGTATGCATTTCATAACCGATGTTGCAGGCTTTGTCGATTTCTTCTATTTCGCAGGGTTCTTTTACCGAACGTAAGGCTACTACCGCCTTGATGAGTTCAAGCGAGCTGTGCTGTCTGACCAGTGAGGCACGGATGCCGGTCAGGTCTTCCAGCAAGAGCATGTTGTCGTAGCGGTAAGGAGGCAGGAAATGAATTTTCCGACGTTGGGCGATGGCTTTGCCTATCACCTCTTTCAGCTTACCGAAGGGGAAACTTTTGTCTATTCCTACTCGTGCAGCCAGTTCTTTTACGCTGGGTTGGAGACCCATCCAGATGATATCGTCCATCGTGACGTCATCGCCGAAAAAGTAATCTTCGCCGGAATCTGCATCAAGTATTCCTGCATATCCCGGATGGGCATGTCCGAAAAAATAAAGAAACGAACTGTCCTGACGGAATTTATAGGTATTGTCGGGATAATTGGCTGGTGCCTCATTGTTTCCCAATATCAGGATTAGGCCGTTGCCGACCTTGTCCCTTAACGCCTGACGGCGTTTGCTATATACGGTAGATTCGAACATATTGTTATGGTTTTTGGTAATACCTTTGTAGTAAGTATTGCAAAAGTAGAAAATTAAATTGAAAAGTTCTCTCTATATTCTGAAAAATGTATCTTTGTAGCAAATAAAAGAAATGAATATCCGCATTTTGCTCAATTGGCTGTAGGGGATGTTTGCGGATTCAAATAAAAGAAAGGTTATGGCTATGGATTATTCAAAAATGGGTTTAGTATTGGAAGGAGGAGGCATGCGTGGGGTGTTTACCTGCGGTGTGCTCGACTATTTTATGCAGAAAGGCATAGAGTTTCCTTATGTTGTCGGCGTTTCGGCTGGTGCATGCAACGGTCTGTCTTATTTGTCGCACCAGCCGGGCAGGGCACGTTACAGCAACATCGAGATGCTGGCTAAATACCGTTACATCGGGTTGAAGTATCTGTGGCACCAGCACAGCATTCTTGACCAGCATCTGCTGTATGAAAAGTTTCCTGCTACGATATTGCCTTTCGATTACGAAGCATATTTCCGTAACCCTGCACGTTTTGAGATGGTGACCACTAATTGTGTCACCGGCAGGGCCTGTTATCTGGAAGAGAAACACGACCGCGGGCGCCTGCTGGCAATTGCCAAAGCATCGAGCAGCTTGCCCTATGTGTGTCCGATAACGTGGGTAGACGGGTGTCCCATGCTCGATGGAGGTATTGTCGATTCTATTCCGGTGATGCGTGCTGTTTCGCAAGGATATGCCAAGAATGTGGTTGTGCTTACCCGGAACCGGGGGTATCGGAAGACGGAGAAAGATATCCGCATACCGCGTATCATCTATACGCGCTATCCTCGTTTGCGTGTAGCGTTGAGCCGGCGGTGTCAGGCATACAATGAGCAGTTGGAAATGATAGAGAGGCTGGAAGATGAAGGGCGTATCATAGCCATCCGTCCCGAAGCGCCCGTGAAGGTAAACCGGATAGATAAAGACATCCAGAAACTGACCGCGCTTTATGAAGAAGGTTTGCGTTGTGCCGAAAAAGTGGTGGGTTAATGGGGTGATTCCGCATTTGCCTACAAGAAGTTGTTTAAAGGAGTTAGAGGGAGTTAAATGCCAATAGCACAGAAGTATTGGCTTCTAACTCCCTCTAACTCCCTCTAACTCCTTTAAATTCTTCTAACTCTTTCTAATTACTGGCGTTTTGAGAGCAGTAATGACTATTTCGCGAAGCTTACGGCGCGTGTTTCGCGGATAACCGTAATCTTGACTTGTCCCGGATATGTCATTTCGTCTTGTATCTTTTTGGCGATTTCGGTAGACAGGCTTTCGGTCTGCTTGTCGTCTATCTTGTCTGCGCCTACGATGACACGAAGCTCTCGGCCTGCCTGGATGGCATACGTCTTGGTTACGCCCGGATAAGACATGGCAAGTTGTTCCAGGTCGTTGAGACGTTTGATATAAGCTTCTACAATTTCGCGTCGTGCTCCCGGACGTGCTCCAGAGATGGCATCGCATACCTGTACGATAGGAGCCAGAAGGCTGGTCATTTCCACTTCATCGTGGTGGGCACCGATGGCGTTGCAGATGTCTGGTTTTTCCTTATATTTTTCAGCCAGTTTCATACCCAGCAGTGCATGGGGCAGTTCGGGTTCTTCATCGGGCACTTTGCCGATATCGTGCAACAGGCCGGCACGTTTGGCTTTTTTGGGATTCAGTCCCAGTTCGGATGCCATGATGGCACACAGGTTGGCTGTTTCACGTGCATGTTGCAACAGATTCTGTCCATACGAAGAGCGGTATTTCATCTTACCGATGATACGGATCAGTTCGGGATGCAAACCGTGGATACCCAGGTCAATGGTTGTCCGCTTACCGGTTTCGATAATTTCATCTTCTACCTGTTTTTTCACCTTAGCCACCACTTCTTCGATGCGTGCCGGATGGATACGTCCGTCGGTTACCAGTTGGTGTAATGCCAAACGGGCTATTTCTCGGCGTACGGGGTCGAACGCCGAAAGGACAATGGCTTCGGGCGTATCGTCAACTACAATTTCCACTCCCGTAGCGGCTTCCAAGGCACGGATATTTCTTCCTTCCCGTCCGATAATCCGTCCTTTTATCTCGTCCGATTCAATATGGAATACGGTTACAGAGTTTTCAATGGCGGTTTCGGTTGCTACGCGCTGGATGGTTTGTATGACAATGCGTTTTGCCTCGCGGTTTGCCGACATTTTGGCATCATCCATGATGTCGTTGATATACGATTGTGCTTCCGTTTTGGCTTCTTCTTTCAGCGATTCGACGAGACGTTCTTTAGCCTCTTCAGCAGACAGTCCCGACAAGGCTTCCAGTTTTTTACGTTCTTGTGCCTGGAGGGCATCCAGTTCTTCTTTCTTCTTGTCGATAACCACCAGCTGTGCATCAAGGTTTTCGCGGATGGCTTCGGTTTCGTTCCGTTTTCGTTGCAGTTCCTCGTGCTTTTGGCTTAATACCATTTCGCGCTGCTTCAGTTTGTTTTCAGCCTGTTGGATTTTCTGGTTGCGTGCTGTTACTTCTTTTTCCAGCTCGGCTTTCTTGTTCAGAAATTTTTCTTTGACCTCCAGCAACTTGTTTTTCTTGATTACTTCTGCTTCTGTTTCGGCCTCCTTTATAATTTTATCGTACCGCGATTTCAGGCCGAACTTGAAAAAAGCGTACGAAATTGCTCCTCCTACCAGGAAAGCAACAACCGTGAATATTACTACTGTTGTAAACATTACTATTTAGTTTAAAAATATAAATAAAAAACGCACATACTTTCCTGCCGGTTTGTTCCGGCATTCCAGTTGTGCGTAAAATCTTCCTTGTTCTATACTAAACTTTCCTGTCTCCTAATCGTCAGGTTTAGGATGAATGCATTCATCTATATCATCAGCCAGCTGTTTCAGTTTTTCTGCATACGGCTGTGTATCATTCCGGTCTTTCAAGGATACATTCTCAAAAGAGAGTTCCAGTGCAGTCATAGCCCAGTGTTTGGCCAGGCTGAACTCCGGATACATACTGCGATATTTGTTTAGTTTATAGTCAATCTGCTTAGCCGCCTTCCTATATAGCTCTTCCTTGTCGCGGTCAATGACCAAGGGATATAGTTCGTTGTCGATCCGCAGATGTATTTTTAATTTGTCGTCTTTCATGACTCGTTTACCTTTTGGCTTATTCATTCAGCAAAGCGATACATTTTTCGACTTCACGCACCAGCCTCGTCAACCTTTTCTTCGTATCATTGAGTTCCGTATCGTTGATACTGATTATACGGGCCATTTTCAAATTGGCATATCTTGACTCCAGTTCTTTCCGGTCACTTTCCATACGTGCGATAGCAGCTTCCTTTTCTTCCAAAAGGTGCCGGAGTGAAGCTATTTCCTTTTTCTGTTCTTCGAACAGGAACAGCAGGTTTCTTAATCTTCCTTCAAACGTATTCAGTAGCCTTTTGTCTTCTTCCGTCATTTTTTGCCAAATTCTACACAAATATAATGGATTGCTCAGAAACTCAAAAATTTTTGCGCTTATATTTTCAGAAAAAGTGGATTTTGCGTTTTTTTTGCGTTTTTATAACATTATATGAATGCCCGCATTTCACCCATAAGGAGTTATTTCAGGGAGTTAGAAACCAATACTTTTACTAATGGAAATTCTAACAGAACTATTGTCTTTTAACTCCTGTGAGCGAAGCGCAGGACAGTTCGTGTTACCCCGGAATGTCCATGTTCCAGCAGCGGTCGCACAGGTTCAGGTAATCCATTTCGGGACGTGTTCCGAACACCAGGGCATAGAAAGCCGTTTCCTTACGTTTCAGTCCCAAAATCTGTTTCATCAGTGTTTCAGATATGGGGGGCATTTCGAAATCGGAAATCATCACTACATCCGAACGGTGCCATCCGTTGCTGTTTATCATTCGCACCGCTTCGTCTACGGCCTGTTCCATGCTGGTGCCTCCCCCGAAACTATGGTTCAGAAATTCCACCAGCACAGGTAAGTCGGTATACAGGTCTTTTACCAGCAGATGTTCGGTTTCTTCCGAAAAATTGATGATGTAACACTTGCGGTGTGTGCTTTCGGTAAGGCGGGCAATGGCGAGTACGGCCGATTTGGCAAGTTGCTCCCGCTTGCCTTCCATCGATCCGGATGTATCCAGGCAAATGACAAAGGGACCTTGTCCGCTTACTTCCCTCTTGCCCGGCTGTGCCGCCGAACGGTCTTCTTGCGAACGGCTGTCGAACATCTGCAAGCGTTTTTCCGTGTAGCGTTGCATAAAGACGGGACGTAGTGTTTCTTCGGCAAAATAGCAATACTCTATGGGTAACAGGTGATTCAGGTCGTTGCCCAGCGTAATGCCTTCGATGTCGCTTTGTGTGGCATGACGCACCAACTGCTCTTTTTGGGCTCCCGATAAGGGGTCGAAGCGTTTCTTTTCTCCCTGGCTTCTTTTGCCCAGTACCCGTACCAGTTCGTGTATGTGCCGGTTCTGTTCCATTGTTTTCTCGTAATGCATCACCTTCCGGTACAGTTCCGGATGGTTGTACAATAGCCAGCGGATGCGCGAACTTATCAGGTTGGTCTCGGTCTTCATGCCTGTACTTGCCTTCAGCAGTGCAAAACTGTTGCATAAAGAGGCGATGTGATGATACTGGTAATCGTATTCCTTGGCGGTAAGCAGGCGGTGCCACTTGTTTAGAAAAAACTCCTGTAAGTTTTTCCGCCCGGCATCTGTGCTGGCCGGTTGTTCCAGTTTTCCGATGTAATACGGCACATCCAGTTCGGTAAGTGCATAGCGCTTACGGAAAGCCGGGAGCATCCGCTTCAGAAAAAGTAGGAAATCGCCGGGCGACAAAGACTCAGCATCGTAGAACATCTCCCATTCGGGCGTATAGCGGGAGTAAAACTCCTGGAGCGATGGAGATGTCTTGCGGTAATACTGCCATATGGCGTCCTCCAGTTCGGCAGGGAACACGATACGTTTATGCAACGCTTCCTGCAGATGTTTGGAGCAACGCTGACGAAGCTCAGCCAAATAGATTGCCTTCAATGCTTTCAGACGGATATTCCGTGTTCTCTTCCCGATATGCATGTTCCAGTTCGTTTAGTTCGTTCCGATAATCTGCTACCGATGTCTGCTGATGTTCCAGCAATCCCCGTATGATGTCTCGTTCCTGCTCGTTCAGGAACAGGTGCCGGTCTGCATATGCCCATTCTTGTGTATAAAAGTCTTTGCATCCTCCTTCCACCCGTAGCAATAAGTCGTTCAGCTGGCAGAAGCGTTCCTCCAGCTTTTCCTTGTCCGTCCCTGCGGCTTGTGGGGGCAGCGGTTCACAACTGGGCACACACACCAAAGGATATTCGTAATCATTGATAAAGACCGAGCGGTTGCCCTTGCGCAGCGAATAGATTTTATGCTGCGGCACCTTGTTCCGCATCGACAGGTCGTAGCGCTTCAAGATAAAACACTGGCTCTTATACTTGTCTTTGTGCAGGTAGAACAGTTTCCCGATGGTGTCGAGCGACTGATAGTCGGATGCAAACATCAGCAATCTTCCTGCCAGCCGCACTTTGTCTATCTGGTGATAATACGAGTCGACCAACAGCAGTCCCGGATCTCGGTTTTCGTGCACGGCTGCTGCCGATGACAGCTCATCTTTCAGAGCTTCCATCTCCCTGTGCAAGCCCTGCAGGTTCAACAGATACCCTTCGGCGCTCATCCGAATGGCGTCTGTTACCATCTCATTTATTTCCTCCAGCTGTGATACCTCGTTCCACAGGCAATGGCGTAACAACAGGCAGTCGGTCAGGCGTATGGTGTCCGAACCGTTCAGGAAAGCCGATGTACGTAGCAGCTTCACCAGTTTTTTCCACCTGCGGTCGGACACATACAGAGGTTGCTCCGTCGATTCGGCATTCTGTAGTTTGTGGTTGTGGTCTTCTATTTTTTCTTTCAGCGTATGTATCACTTCGAAAATGGAATAGTGGATGCTGATTAAGCCGATTTTGCCTTGCCATGTCTCATATTCTTGTTCTTCTATTTGCAGGGCGGTATTAACACAAGGTTCGCTTTCGTCTGGCGAAGCTATCATACGGTCGAAGTCAGACTGGTCGGTTATGCCTGTCACCAGCATCCGCACCAGGAAGCGGTCCCACAAGGCGTCCAGTCCCTGTCCTGAGGCAGGCAATTCGTTAGAGGCAGCCACCAGCCCTTTCAGCGGTACCCGGAAAGTATGGTTGCCGTTGCGATATATTTTCTCGTTCAGAATGGTCAGCAGGGCATTCTGTATAGCTGGTCCTGCCTTCCAGATTTCGTCCAGAAAAGCAATGGTAGCAGTAGGCAAATAGCCTTCTGTCATCCGTTCGTACGTGTCGCGGTCTTTCAATTTCGAGATGGAAACCGGACCGAAGATTTCATCGGGGGTACTGAAGCGCGACATCAGGTAATCAAATGAACCCGCATTGCGGAATGCTAGCTTCAATCGTCGCGCCACCATACTTTTTGCTACTCCCGGAGGACCGAGCAGGAAGATGCTTTCGCCTGCCACTGCCGATAGTAGTGACAGGCTTATGATATGCTCTTTGCCGAATACTCGTTCGTTTAATGCTTCCAGCAATAGCCGGATGCGTTGTGTCAGATTTTCCATATTTGTAAAGGAGTTAAGCCGGTGCTTCTGTAAAACCGGCATTTTGCCTGTTGGCTTTAACACTTTTGTTTTTTTACTTTTGTTATTATCCGCAGGGTCTGCATCACCACCGACAGGAATATCATCCCCAGCCCGGCATAAAAACTTGCGTTCAGGTCTTTCGCTTCGCCGAAGATAATCATGGCAAGGATGATGCTGTAGATAGGCTCCAGGTTGTAGGTCAGGTTGAACGTGAACGCCGAAATCCGCTTCAGAACCTGTATCTGCAGGATGTACAGGCATACCGTACAGAGCGAAGCCAATGCCAGCAGGCTCCCCCAGTCGGCGGCAGAAGGCACGAGCGACGTAACCGGAAAGAAATGCAGGTAGAAGGGCAGCAGCAGGCTCAGCCCTGCGAAACCTCCTCCCATTTCATAGAGCAGCACAGTGCCCGACGGATAATCAGACGCTACCCGCTTGTTGCAGATGGTGAAGAGCGAAGCCAGTGCCGACGAGAGGATGCCCATTAGGATGCCCACACGGTAACGGGTATCGAAATGGAATATCAGCACGATGCCCGCCACACCTATCAGGCTGAACAGCACCTCGCTTGCCGATACCCGGTGTCGGTTGATAAGCGGGTCGAACAGGGCGGTAAAGAAGCTCATTAGCGAGAGGCAGACCACTCCGATAGACACATTCGATGCCTTGATGCTGCCGTAGAAGAACAGCCAGTGCAAGGCAAGCAGCACACCCGTCGCAGCAATCCGTACCGCATCCCGCCGTTGCACCTTGCGTAATTTGTCTAAAACAAACAACACGGCATAAAACATCAGTGTGGCAAGCAGCAGCCGGTACCACACCAGCAGTCCTTCGTTCAACGTAATTACACGCCCGAACACTCCCGTACCACCTGCAATCAGCACCGACAGGTGGAGTTTAAGTAAAGCTTCTTTCATCGTTTAACTGTTTTCCGGTGCAAAGGTAGTCATTTCTCCGGCGAACAGGCAATATGGGCAATAAAGATTTATGCATATCCGCACTTTACCCAATTGGCTGTAGGGGCGTATCGTATGGGATGTTTGCGGATTCAATTAGTATAATCATGATAGAGAAGATAATTTTTCCGCATGGTTTTATATTGCTGGAGGGCGGGTTGCCACGCTGTACGGATTTCAGCTTCAGATTTTCCTTTTAGTATGTCCATCCGCACACTGTCGGTGCCCATCAGCAGGTCAAACCAATGGGGACGGGTGAAGAAGCCTTTTGGATTATTCCGGTAAAACCGGTAAATTTCAAGGATGTATTTTAAAGAAAAGCCTTCAGGTGCTTCTGTGTGCCGCAGGTCTGAACCGTAACAATAGGTGTTTTTATGCAACGGGTTCATATCCGAACCTTTTAACGGGCGAGGCATAAAACGGAATGTGCAGGTCTTGAGCGTGGGATTCCCGATTACTTGAAATGGGAAAGGGGTACCGCGTCCTATACTTACCGATGTACCTTCGAAAGGACAAAGGGAGGCATAAAGTGCGACGGCTTGATCGTTGGGCAGGTTAGGCGAGGGCTTGACGGGAAGCGAATAGGGCTGTCCGTGATGCCAGCCTGCGACAGGGATTATTCTCAGTCTGCAATGCAAGCCATTCCCCAACCACCCTTCGCCGTTGATCATTTGGGCGATTTCTCCTACCGTACATCCGTGTAATACCGGAATGGGAAGCATCCCTACGAAGCTCTTGAACTTCGGTTGCAATACAGGTCCGTCTATATAGTCGCACGGATTCGGCCGGTCCAATACAATCAGTTCTTTCCCGTTTTCGGCGCAAGCTTGCATCACATAGTATAAAGTACTGATGTAGGTAAAGAAGCGTGCACCTACATCCTGAATATCGAATACGATGATATCGGTATCTTTTAATTGGTCGTTTCGGGGTTTCTTGTCCTTGCCATAAAGAGAGAGAACCGGAATGCCGCTGCGTGCGTCTTTTCCATCTTTGACGATGGCTCCGGCATCTGCTTCTCCCCGTATTCCGTGTTCGGGAGCGAAGATGGATGTTACTTGTATGTTTTGCGATAACAGGGAATCGAGCAAGTGTGTCTTTCCGATAAGAGAAGTCTGGTTGACTACCAGTGATACATGTTTCCCTCTGAGCAAGTGCAGGTACAGTCCGGTCTGTTCGGCTCCAGTACGTACTTGGGCATAGAGTGAGGTGAGGGCAGTTGACACGCTCCAACAGATGAAAAACAGGAATAATAATCGATATTTCATAACGGATGAATATTTTTTTGTAATTTCGCGTATTACAAATATAATAAAATAAGTATATGAATCCATTCGCATTGATTGATAAATTTTATCCGGAAGATAATGAATTGAAGCATATCCTGCTGGTACATAGCCGTTCGGTTGCCGACAAGGCGCTGGCTTTGGCACAGAAACATCCTGAACTGAATCTAGACTTGGCTTTTATTGGTGAGGCGGCGGTGCTGCACGATATTGGCATATTCCAGACCGATGCTCCTGACATTCAGTGTTTTGGTACTTATCCGTATATCTGCCACGGATATTTGGGAGCAGATTTGGTGCGTAAGGAAGGTTTTCCGCGTCATGCTCTGGTATGCGAACGGCATACCGGTGCCGGTCTTTCTCTGCAGAATATCCTCGACCGTGGTTTACCTTTGCCACATCGTGACATGTTGCCGGTGAGTATGGAAGAACAGATAATCTGTTTTGCAGACAAGTTTTTTTCGAAGACCAAACTAGACAAGGAAAAGAGCCTTGATAAGGCACGCAAGAGCGTTGCTAAGCACGGAGAAGAAGGTGCCGTGCGTTTCGACCATTGGTGCGAGCTTTTTTTATAGTCTTAAAAATACATTAAAAACAAAGGCTTCTGTGTTTATTTACAGGATAATGCTTACTTTTGCAGCGCATTGTGTAAAAAAAGAGTGAATGACGTCATTTAAGAAAACCACATACTCGTTTTTGCTTCTGTTTTTCGTGAGCTGCTTTTTCTCATTGTACGCTGAGGCTCAGCGTGCCAAGGGAAAGCGCGCACGAAAAAACAATACAGAGCTTCGTACAGATTCTTTGCAAGCGGATTCGTTACAGCTTGATTCGTTGATGAGAGACAGCCTTATGGCCGATTCGCTGGCAGCCGACAGTTCGAAAAAAGAACCGCTGGACGCTCCGGTAATTTACGAAGCAAGTGATTCTATAGTCTTTACAAAGGGAGGGTATGCCCATTTGTATGGTAACGGTAAGGTGAATTATCAGAACATCGAACTGACTTCGGCAAAGATTTCGATGAATATGGATAGCAGTACGGTATTTGCCGAAGGAGTGGTGGATACGGCTGGTGTAAGTTCGGGCACTCCGATATTCAAGGATGGAGAGACACCTTACGAATCGAAAACGATGCGTTATAATTTCAAGACCAAGAAAGGTTTTATCAACGATATCATCACCCAACAAGGCGAGGGCTATGTGACCAGCGTGAATGCCAAAAAAGGAGCAGATGATGAAATCTATATGACGGAAGGCAAGTATACGACGTGCGACAATCACGAGCATCCGCACTTCTACCTGAAGCTTTCGATGGCGAAAGTGCGCCCTAAGAAAGACGTGGTATTCGGTCCGGCACAGTTGGTGGTAGAAGATGTACCGTTGCCGCTTGCCATTCCGTTCGGTTTCTTTCCTTTCAGCAGCAGCTATTCTTCGGGATTCATCATGCCGACGTATGGTGACGAAATGAATCGTGGTTTCTACCTGCGTGACGGAGGATATTATTTTGCCATCAGCGACAAGATGGACCTGAAACTGTTGGGTGAAATTTATACCAAAGGTTCGTGGGGACTTTCGGTGGCATCGAATTATAACAAACGGTATAAGTACAGCGGTTACTTTAATGCCAGCTATCTGGTGACAAAGACAGGCGAGAAGAATATGCCCGACTATGCCGTGTCGAAAGACTTCCGTATTCAGTGGAGCCACCGGCAGGACTCTAAGGCAAACCCGAACAGTTCGTTCTCGGCAAGTGTGAACTTTGCGACCAGCAGTTACGACCGTTCCAGCTTGAGTACGTTGTACGACCCTTCTTCGTATAGCAATAATACGAAAGCGTCCAGTATCAGTTACTCACGCAATTTCCCTGAAATCGGATTGAATATTTCGAGTACGTTCAACATTACGCAGAACACTCGCGACTCTTCGCTGAATATGACACTGCCTGATGTAAACATTTCGTTGAGCCGTATTTACCCCTTCAAGCGCAAGAAGGCGGCGGGCAACGAGCGTTGGTACGAAAAAATTTCGTTCCAATATACGGGTGCCTTGACCAATAGTGTGGATACCAAGGATAACCTGCTGTTTAAAACTCCGTTCTCGCAATGGGAGACCGGTATGCGCCACAATATCCCGATTGAGGCGAACTTTACCTTATTTAATTATATAAACATTACTCCTTCGTTCGACTATACAGAGCGTTGGTATACCAAGAAAATCATGCGCAGCTATGATGAACAGCGGCGTGAAGAGGTGCGTGACACCATCAACGGTTTTAATCGTGTGTATGATTATAATATGTCATTGTCGATGAACACCAAACTGTATGGTATGTACAAACCGTTGTTTTGGAAGAGCAAGGACATTACCATCCGTCACGTGGTGACGCCAACTGTGAGCTATACGTATACGCCTGATTTTGGAAGATCAAAATTCGGTTATTATGAAACTTATACCTATACAGACGAAAACGGCGAAGTGCGGACTACAGAATATTCTCCTTTCGAAGGTATGCCGTATGGTGTACCGGGACAAGGGGTTTCACAAACCGTTGCATTCTCATTGAAAAACAATCTGGAAATGAAGATGGCATCGGATAAGGATACGACGGGGTACAAGAAAATCAGTCTGATTGATGACCTGACGGCAAATCTGTCGTATGATATAGCCCAAAAGCGCTGGAGCAACCTGACGATGAGTGCCCGTCTGAAGCTGACCAAGAGTTATACCTTTAATATGAATGCTACCTTTGCCACGTATGCTTATAAATTTGACGAAAACGGAAATGTGGTGACCAGCGACCGCACGGAATGGTCGTACGGACGTTTCGGACGTTTTCAGGGATACAGTGGCTCGTTCTCATATACTCTGAACAATGACACATTCAAGAAACTGTTCGGTAAAGGAGATGACGAGGACAAGAAAGACAAGGACAAAAAAGATGAAGAGGAGGATAGCGACGAAGAGGATAGCGAAAGTACAGACCAGACAAACAATACAGCCAACCGGAAGACGGAAGATGCCAAACTTGACCCTGACGGTTATCTGGCATTCAATATGCCGTGGAGCCTGAGCCTGAGTTACAGTTATAGCATCCGCGAGAATACCAGTGGTAAAATCAATATTAAGAAAATGCGTTATCCGTATGCCTTGACCCATTCGTTGAACATTTCAGGAAATGTGAAGATAGGAAGCCGTTGGAATATCACGTATTCGAGTGGTTACGACTTTACCTCGAAAGAAATGTCTATGACTACGGTAAATATCACCCGTGACCTGCACTGCTTCAATATGAGTTGTGGCCTGGTGTTCGGTCCGTTCACATCGTATAACTTCTCTATCCGTGCCAACTCCAGTATGTTGACCGATGCCTTGAAGTGGGACCAGCGAAGCAATACGGGTAGCCAGGTGACGTGGTACTAAATAATTAATAGTAGTGAATATCCGTCATGACAAGCAAGCTTTGGTTTCTCCGCCATAAGCAGCATTGTTTGTAAGATTATTAATCTTACAGCGTGAAGATTAATAATCTTTCGGCATGAAGATTAATAATCTTACAAGCAAGGCAGTCATGTGGATTTAAGGTGACAAGCGACAAAATGCACCAATTAATGCCGCGAGAAGTATAACGGCATTACTCTTTCAACCGGAAATAGAACGTGTGTTCATGGAATACCTGCTCTACCAGTCCGAAGCGGATAAAGTCGGCAAGGAGGTTGGTGATTAGCTTGCGGTTCATCCGGGTGAGGCGTTGGCATTGGTTGAGGGTGAGGCAAGGATGTTGTGCCAGCAGGTTCAGTACTTGTTGTTCGCGTTGGGTGTAGGCGATGATGACCTTTTCCTCGTGCCGGTTGTGCTGCCAGATGTTCAGGTGGATAGGGCTTGCCAGAATGTTTTCGTCCTTGATGCGGACGTATGCCCACCGCCGTTCTTCGGCATCGAGGGCGTAGACGGGTTTTCGCGGGCTTTCATCGATTACCACTTCCAGCACGTCTTTTCCTTCTACCTTATATATATAGGTATGCAGGTCGACGGGCGGCTGGCAATAACGTTGGGCGGCGGCTTCTATCATGTAGATTTCTTCTTCGGAGCGCACGCCGGCTATCTTTCCGTTGTCTTTTACTCCTACCAGCAGGCGTCCTCCTTCGGTATTGGCAAAGGCGGAGATGCTTTTGGCTATCTTCCGGGCATCGGAGATTTCGAACTTGAAGTCCTGGTGCACGTGTTCGCCTTCGCTGATAAGCCGCTGTATGTAGTCTGCCGGATGTGTCATTTTTTAGTTGACTAGTTGACCAGGTACTAGTTGACTAGGTTTTAAATACCTTTGAGCATGTTTGGTATCTGAAAACCTAGTACCTAGTCAACTAGTTCCTAGTACCTGATTAATCACAATGTTTGTGGGTCATGATGTCGAGCACCATCTTGTCGGTCTCGTTCATGCCTTTCGAGCCGATGAGGGTAAGGTTGCGGATGCTCCGGTTCACGTTCTCTTCGATAATGCCCTCTACGGCAGTGACGCACTTCTGGTCCATAGCCATAATGGCAGACATCACGGCAGTAGATACGCCGCTGGTTACTTTCAGGGCACAGCTGGGCTTTGCCCCGTCGCATATCATTCCGGTGAGGGTGGCAATCATATTCTGCACGGCGTACATCACCTGTGCGTAACTGCCTCCCATCAGGTAGGTGATGCCGCAGCTGCTTCCGGTAGCTGCCACTACACATCCGCAGAGTGCCGAAAGCTTGCCCAGGCTCTGTTTGATGTAGATAGCGGTGAGGTGGCTTAGCGTCAGGGCACGAATGAGCTGTTCTTCGGTGGCGTGGGTGTCTTCGGCAAAGATGACTACGGGAAGGGTGGCAGATATGCCTTGGTTTCCGCTTCCTGAATTACTCATTACGGGTATCATTGCGCCTGCCATACGGGCGTCGCATGCGGCAGAGGTGTACGAGAGGATGTGGGTGAAGGTATTGTTCCCCATAATCTTTTCTTCATTCTTGTTAGTGCACAACATACGTCCCAATCCGTGTCCATAACAGCCTTTGAGTGATTGTTCGGCGGCAGCCTTGTTCAGATTTTTGGCTTCGAGGATGAAGCGGATTTCATCGATGGGGGCAGTGGTGGCGAAATCAAACACCTTGCGTAAAGTGAGGTCGACCGTTTCTTCGTCTTCGGCCGAGGTGGTGCCGGTACGTTTGTCCAACTGTACTTCTCCATTACGGCATAAGTAGACAAAGTTGGTATGTCCGCCGCTGATGATGGCGGTCGCTACATTGTTCCCGTTTGTACAGGTCACTTCAATGTATAGTTTTTCCTCGATGTCGTCTTTTAAGGCGATGTTGATGCACTGGGGACGTGCTATCATTTCCTTTCCTTTTTCTACAGCTTCGGGTGTGCAGTCTTTTAAGACTTCCAGTCCGTATTCCGACTTGCCGATGAGTGCGCCCAATGCAATGGCGATGGGCAGACCTATCATTCCCGTACCCGGTATGCCTACGCCCATCGCGTTTTTCAGGATGTTTGCACTCAGATAGACGTTGATATGTTCGGGTGTACAGCCCAAAGCCTCAGTAGCTTTTGCTGTGCAGAGTGCTACTGCAATAGGCTCGGTACAGCCGATGGCAGGAACCACTTCTCTTTTCATCAGAGCGATGATTTGCTCTCTTTCAGATTTGCTGATGATGCTCTCCATTTGTTTGTCTGTTTGTCTTGTTTTTGATTCGTGTTGCAAAAGTACATTTTTTTTGCAGAGAATGTGCAGGCTGGAAGGGAAAATCTTTTCGATACAGCTATGCCGGTACGGAACACAGATGGTACAGATGGCACAGAGAAGCACAGGAAAATAAATTTATATGAATGTCGCAATCAGCCCAATAAAATAACCTGTATGTCCGTCTGTGCCTTTGCTATATCTGTGTTCTTTTGAAATGTACAAATTTGTATATCAATGGTTTTCAATTTGATTGGCAAGTTTCCAACCGGAACTGTTTTCTTGGATATTCCACAAATGTGCGTAAAGCCCTTCCTTCCGGATAAGTTCATCGTGCGTACCTTCTTCCCTGATTTCTCCGTTGTCCAAGACAATAATCCGGTCGGCGTTCTGAATGGTTTTAAGTCGGTGGGCAATGGCTATCACGGTACGTCCTTTGATGAGCGTGTCGATGGCTTTTTGCACTTCCACTTCGTTTTCGGGGTCGAGCGAAGCGGTCGCTTCGTCCAGTAGAATGATTGGCGCGTCTTTCAGAATGGCACGGGCTATGGATATGCGCTGCTTCTCACCGCCCGACAGGGTGCAGCCTCCTTCGCCTACCATCGTGTCGTAGCCTTGAGGCAAGCGCATGATGAAGTCGTGGCAACAGGCTTTCTTGGCTGCGGCGATGATTTCCTCCTCCGTCGCATCGGTTTTGCCGAAACGGATGTTGTTGCGCAGGGTGTCCTGGAACAGATAAACGTCCTGAAATACCATGGATATGTGGCTCATCAGGCTTTCGGGATCTGTTTCATCCATCGGAACATCGTTGAAGAAGATACGCCCTTTCTGTGGGTCGTAGAAACGGGCACAAAGCTTCATTACTGTACTTTTCCCGCTTCCCGAAGGACCGACAAGAGCCGTCAATGAATTTTTAGGAAGGGTAACGGTTATATCATGCAACACTTCCTTGTCCTGATAAGCGAACGATACGTGCTCGAACCGGATGTCGCCAGCCACCGGAGATTGCCGTTCCCCTTTCATTTCCGGTTCGTTCATCAGTGAAAGGATGCGTCCTCCGGCAATGGAGAAATAACGGAACTCGGTGAAATTGGTCAGGGCGGAAGTCAGCGGATCGAACACACGGGAACCGACCACGAGGAACAGTACGAATACGAGTATGGAAAGCTTGCCCCCTAACAGGAGATAAGTTCCGCACAGAACCATCATCGTCAGTCCGGCACGAACCACTGTGATACTTAGCAAAACGAACGGACCTAACAAAGCTTCCTGGCGGATGCAGGCACGGCGAAGCTGGGCAAAGGCATCACGCAACCGGACGAAACGGTCGCCCAGCAGGTTGTAGGCTTTCATCACCCGGATGCCTTGCAGGTATTCTTCCAGCCGATTTCCGGCATCTATTTTGGCTTGAATCTGCTTGCCGCTCAGTTTCCTTTGTACACCTGTGCTTGCCCACAATACAAGCATGGCAAGCGGAAGCGCGGCAAACATGCTGACTGCCATCCTCCAGTCTATCCAGACCAGCGAAGCAAAAGCCAGTACGGGCATGACCACGGCACCCATCAGCTGGGGCAGGTGGTGCGAGATGCCGGTTTCCGCCATCATGAAGTCCGTAATAAGCATGGAAGACAAATCGCCGGGGTCACGTCTGGACAGGAAGCCCAGCGAAAGTTTCCGCAGATGTTCCGCCAACGACAAGCGTCCCGATGCGCTCATTTCGTAGGCTCCCCGGAAATTGGCACGATAGGATGCCCGTTCCGCCAAAGCCATGACCAGCATATAAACAACCATAATAGCGAATATATACCAAAGGCGGGTGGTGTCAAGCGGCTGTCCGCTCCCGTTGAAAGCACTGAAGATGATGCGTACCGCTTCAATAGAGAGGCAGAACGGCACGATATTGACCAAGTTGGCAAGCATGGTGTATCCTACTGGCTTGTAAAGCCGTTCGGTATGTCCGATGGTAATGTTTTTGATTGCGTTCATATCTTGTTCTCCTTTTCAATTTTTGTTCAACTTCCAGTGGTAAGCACTCGTATAGGCATCCCACATATTCTTATATACACCTTCTGTGACGGACAAGACTTCGTGTTTTCCGCACTGTGCGATCCGTCCCTCTTTCATGACGACAATCTGATGTGCCGAGATGATGGAAGAGAGGCGGTGGGCAATCACGATGACCGTCTTGTCCTTTATCAGCGACTGCAAAGCCATTTGCATTTTATGCTCGTTTTCCGGGTCGGCGAAAGCCGTGGCTTCGTCCAGCACCAGTATCGGGGCATTCTTCAAGATAGCGCGCGCCACACATATCCGTTGGGCTTCGCCTCCGGAGAGATACACACCTTTATCGCCTATCCGTGTTTCGTAGCCTTGTGGTAGACGCTCTATGAAGTCATGGCATTGGGCAGCCTTGGCTGCGGCTACCACCTCGTCTTTTGTCGCATCAGGCGAACCTACGGCGATATTCTCATACAGCGTATCGTAAAACAGGAAAGTATCTTGAAAGACGAACGACACCATATCCATCAGCTTTGCCGTGGCTATCTGGCGGATATCCACACCTCCTATAAGTATTTCTCCTTGCTCCACATCCCAAAAACGGGGAATCAGATTGGCTATCGTAGACTTACCGCTTCCCGACGGACCGACAAGAGCGGTTATCTCTCCTTGCGGTGCCGTGAAGCTGACATCGCGCAGGGCTTCCGTCCGTGTTCCCTGTTCCGTATTTTCGTAAGAGAAGGAAACATGACGGAACTCCACGTCATAGCTAACAGGCACCTGCGGATGTTTCGGCTCCGGCACGGGCTGCTTTTCCAATATGCGGTCGATACGGTTTACCCCTTCGTTGATGTCGCGCGTGTTGCCTCCCAAGAATGTCAGTTTATAGACGGGAGAAGCCATACCCGGACCCATGATGATGAAAAACAGCCATACCACCGCCAGCGACATGGATTGCGGACTGGCCTGCATCAGCAGGATGCCCATAGGGAGAATGAACGTCACCATCGAATTGAGCAGAACCGTAAAGGCAATCATTCCGTTCTGATAAGTATCGCAGCACTTCAAGGCAAAGGTCTTATATGCTTGGATTTCGGCATTGAACTGACGGAACGAACGGACACTCTGCCCGAATATCTTGACCACGGGCATCCCCCGCACATACTGCACGGCAGACGCGCTCATCCGCTCCTGTGCGTCGTAGTAGATGCCCATAAACTCCCTTGCCCTTTTGCCCATGAAATTGGAGAATTGAAGAAACAGACTGACCACTACGACCTCCAGGCATACGGCCGTCAGCCACGCATCCAGCGAAAAGAAGATGGCAAGCATCACCGCTACCGTGGCTACCACGTTCACTAAGTCCGGAATGGTATGGGCGATGAACCCCTCTATCTTTTCGATGTTCTGGTCCATCGTTTTCTTGATGGCTCCGGTGGACGTGTTGTTCAGATACCCTAACGGAAGCCTGCCGATGTGTTCGGACAGGCGGACACGCAATCCATAGAGTATGCGGAAAGCCGCAATGTGGGAAGACATCAAGGCGGCATACAGCAATACCAGTCCGCCGACAAGTCCCCCAAACGCTATCCATCCCCAGCGTATCATGACGGCTCCGTCCGAAGCGGCGGGATTTCCTCCATGCGTCAGTAATTCTTTCAAAACTTCATAAACTGCCCAATAGGGCACGAGCATACACACCGCGCTGCCGGCAGACAACACGCCTGCCATGACGAGCAGCCCTTTCTTCTGTCCCGCTATCTCGAACAGCCGGGACAGACCTTCTTTCTTTTTTGTTTGATTCATTGTATATTATTTTGATAGGATTTTATATCCGAGTAATGAACTGAATTTATAACATAGCCAAGGAATGCGCCCTAATACTTGTCCGAAGAAGAATCCCCAGCGTGAGCGGAAAAACTTCATGTAGTTGGCTTGTTCGATGAGTTGCAAAGCCGGTTCCCATTGTTCCACCAGATGTCCGTCGCTCAATCCCGAACGGATTTGCGCCTCATGATGGCGGAGTGAATCGGGCTTTACACCATGCCGGCTCATCATGGTGCCACATACGTCAAACCACAACTCTCCACCTCCGAAACGGCTTGCCACGTGATGCAGGAAGCTTTTTACCTGCTTCTCGTAAAAATACATCAGCACACCTTCCACAATGAAAATAAATTCCGCATCGGGATGTTTCCGACGTAGCTCGTCCATCCAGTCGGTTTCCAGTAAGGAAGCTGCGATATAAACATTACCTGTCTGTTCGGGTATCAATTCCCGACGTAGTGCCATGACTTCCGGCAAGTCCAAGTCATAAAAAACAGTTTTGGGGTTGCCGATACGCTGGAAACGGGTATCCAATCCGCACCCTACATTTACGACTACCGGACGGGGATGCGTATCGATAAACCGTTTTACGGCACGGTCGAAATACCAGCCGCGCACCACGCAGCCCACTTCGCTCAGCTTTGCCCCATCGAATTGGGAATAATCGTATTCCAAGCTGTCTGCCAACCGTTCCGCTGCCTTGTCATCCAAAATGGGATTGACACGGCGGCTTTCTTTCGCTCTCATGTATAGCGGAATGAGCAACGTCTCCGCCACAATGCTCTTAAATTCGTGTTTCTGTTTCATTATATTGCAATTTAATAGTAAACGTTTCGATTGAGTGAGAGCAAAGCGAGTTTACTTGCTTTGCCGAATGTGAGAAAAGTGCGCAAAAGCGAACGATATTCAGAAATGTTCATAAAAAAAGGAGGAAACCTCCGTGAAGATTTCCTCCTTGCCAACCGTTCCAATGCGGTTGAATGTTCGTATGTACGTTGTCTGTATCTCATATTTGGATGATTGCCCTCCAGCCTTGAATTTCAAAAAGAATATAGTCGTGCAAGATGGTTTCCATTTCC